>NZ_JBRREC010000023.1:0-49276 GCF_056760015.1 Stenotrophomonas sp. STEN029
CCCTCGCGCCCCCGCGCGCGCCCCCCCCCCCCCCCCCCCACCCCCCCCCCCCGGGGGGGGGGCGGCTCTGGGGGGGGGGGGGCGGCCCCCGCCCCCCCCCCGGGGCCCCCCCCTGCGTGGTCAGCGGTAATCGGTGCCGGTGCCCGCCGGTGCAAAAACGGGCTCCCTTTGTGCGCGGATGTGCGCCAGACGATGCCGGCCCCAGCCACGACATGGGCCGGGTGTGATTGCTTGATGAGCAGATGGTTCTAGCGACGACCGGGCCTGCCAATCAGCCCACGGGTGGTTCCTCTTTTCTCCCGAGCCGAAGGCCGTTGGGCCTTCGGCGCCATTCTCCTGCCCATCAACGTCCCGGCCCGGCCATTGGCCTGGGCCACACGAACAGGAGAGACGACATGCACCCTCAACCTTGCGCACCGCTGCTGTACGGCAGACGGAGGTCGAGAACGGCATGCCCGCCTATCGCGCGGCCATCGCCAATGGTACGCTCGGCTGCAGCCGAGGCCGTAGCCCAAAGGCTGGACTACCTCTTTTGCAGAGGTAAACCTCGGGATGAACTGGGCGAAAACATGCCTTATGTGCCCGCCTTACGGCGAGCTGTTTCCGATGCTTCGCGCAGGATTTCCCGCCCCCCATTCGCTGCGATTGCGGCCACGATGACGCCCAGCACCAGATCCGGGATGTTCGACCCGAACCCCATCACCAGCACCCCGGACAGCACAATCGCACCATTGACGATGGAGTCGTTGCTGGTAAAGATCGCTGACGCCTTGAAGTTCACATCTTCCCCGCGATGGCGGCGCAGTAGTCTGAGGCACACTAGGTTCAAAGCCGCGTTCAGCGCGGCCATGGCCATCATGGCTGGGCCGACAGGCTCTTCCCCTCCAGCGAAGCGGCGTAGGACTTCCAACAGCAGCAGCGCGGCCAGGCCGATTAGCAAGAAACCCGACAAGCGGGCCGCGCCCACCTTGACCGTTGCCGCACGACCGACGGCATACAGGCTAACCGCATAGACCGACGCATCGGCGAGGTTGTCCAACCCGGCGCCCATCAGCGCCGTAGAGCCAGCCCAGATGCCAAGGGCAATGCCGGCGGCGGACTGCGTCAGGTTGATCAGCAACACAGTCAGAAGAATCTTTCGGTCCTTCGCATCGCTCGCATCTAGGCGGCCCAACTCGTCGTTTTCGTGATTTCTGTGGTTTTCAGCCATGCATTGTTCCTTCCAAATCGATGGATGCTGAAGCCTGTAGCGGCTGGAGAGTCAAGGCGCAGATGCAACGAACTTGCCACAGGGTCTTCCCGGACGCCCTTGACTCTACCGTAGCTAGAAGGTTTTCCAATCCAGTCAGAGCTTTAGGACAGAACAGATGAGCACCAATGCGCCCCCTTCATTGCGACTGTCATCCGGTATGGCTGCTATCCACTGATCCGTGGCGCCACTGCGGTTGTGCTCTTCGGCGAGCTCGCGACCGGCCGGCCGTCTTTTCCGACGGAGCTACTCACAGTGATCGTCGCGCTCGCTTGTGCCGCCTTGCTAGAGGGCGGGCGGCCTTTCCACTCCCCGTTGAGCCAGTAGCGGCGTTCCAAGCTGTGGTTGGCCGTCGGCGCATGGCTCGGCTTCTTGGTCGTGCATCTGGCCTTCCAGCACTCCAATCTGGGATACCGGGTCGGGCCGTTGGGATTGTTGATCGGGGTGGCTGAAGCCCATCGCTGGCATCACAAGCGTGAGCACGAAGACGCCCAAGTCAACTACGGCGATTTCTGGATGCCCGGGGGCCACTTGTTCAGCGCTTTCCGGTCGCAAAAGCACACGCTGGGCGCCAAAGAGTGACACTCAAGAAAGATGGACTTTCCAATGGACTACGGCCCGCAGCTTGTCTATCCCTTCCGGAGCCGGCCAGCAGCGGCAAACGCTTGCGCTGCTGGCTATACGATCTTGCCCACGTCGCATTCTTGCGCGAGTCGGGCCTTGCGGCTTCTTGCGAAGCGATCGCGAGTTGCGTGGCGTGCCCATGAGTCGGGCCGCGTCGTGGCGCACTGCTACCTTGGCCTGCACCTGCACCTGCGCAGCCACGCCGCGATGCTCGGTCTGGCCTGGAGAACCCGTAAGGTGGCGGAGATTGCGGCGCGCAGGTCGTCCGGCTCGCGCTGGCTCCTGTGGGCCACGCCCTCGGTCGCACGCCGTCTCAAAACGTCAGAACCGCGCGCTTTCGCATGATGGAGCGCGGCACGTGGCTCTCAGAACTGGACCCGATCACTTCCAGCACCGATGACACGCTCGAGCTTCAGGCGGGCTCGGCCAAGCTGTTGAGAATGCCGCACTCGCGCGAGGTTCGGGCGCTATCGCAGGAGCGTCGCAGATCCATTAACTCGCGCTCCAAGGCGCGCAATTCCTTCATCTTGGTCCGCACTTGCGCGATATGAGCGTCGACCAGCGCGTTCACCTCGCCGCAGCCCAACTCTGGCCGATCCCGTAAGTTCAGCAGTTGACGGATCTCATCCAGCGTCATGTCCTTCGCCCGGCAGCGGCGGATGAACAGCAAGCGCTGCAAATGGACTTCGTCATAGAGCCTGAAGTTGCCCTCGCTACGTGCAGGCTCGGGCAGCAAGCCTTCTGACTCGTAAAAGCGCACGGTCTGCACCAAGCAATCTGCCTTCTTGCCCAGTTCACCGATCCGCATCATGGTTGCTTCCTATAAAAAAACTTGACTCTATATCTACTAGAGGTTTTCTAATGATGGCATCCGGGGAAAACCTTGTCAATGAAGAGCGATCTATGAACAAAGAACCTTCCAGCCCATGCGCCTGCTCCGGCGGCAATGGCCAACAGACGGCGTGCGCCAGTGAGCAGGCCAGCACTGAAACCACCGTTTTCCACGTGAGCAACATGGATTGCCGCAATGAGGAAGCACTGGTGCGGCGAACGCTGGAGGGCATGCCCGGTGTCGAGCGGCTCCTGTTCGATCTTCCGCAGCGTTTGTTGACCATTTCGCACCGCGAAGTCTCGGCCGATGCCTTGGAGCAAGCGCTGAATTCGGTGGGCATGAAGGCTCAGGCTGTCCGAGACGCCGCCGTGTCGACCACCTACCGCATCGAGAACATGGACTGCCCGAGCGAGGAGAAACTCATCCGCTCGCACCTCGGGGCAGTCGAGGGAATTCAGGACCTCGACTTCGACCTCGCTGAGCGCACCCTGTCGGTGAAACACCTCGCTCAGGCACGCGCGCAGATGGAGCAGGTCCTGGCCTCGATCGGCATGCGCGCCAAGGAGCAGACCTTCGGCCACACGGGGCCGATCGAAGCCGCGGCTGTGATCCCATCCTCGGCCCTGCAGCAGCAACCAACCGCTGCCGTTTCCGCGCCGCCGATCGGCGAGCGGGTGACGTACCGGATCGAGAACATGGATTGCCCGACGGAAGAAGCGCTGATCCGCGACCGGCTGGGCAAGCTGCCGGGTGTGACCGCGCTCGACTTCAATCTGATGCAGCGTGTGCTGGGAGTCCAGCACACGCTGGCGACCTCAGCGCCGATCGAGAAGGCGCTTGCTTCCATTGGAATGCAGGCTGCGCGGCAGGACATGCAGACAGCCACCACGGTACTTCGCATCGCGAAGATGGACTGTCCGACCGAGGAAAGTCTGATCCGCGGCAAGCTGCAAGGCATGCCGGGCGTGCAGGGAATGGATTTCAACCTGATGCAGCGCACGCTCACGGTTCGGCACACACCCGACGCGATCAAGCCGGCAGTCGAAGCCATCGAATCGCTGGGCATGGAAGCCGAGGTCCAGAGGACTGATGAGCCGCGCGATGCCCCGGTGGCCGCGCACAAGACCAATTGGTGGCCGATGGCGGTTTCGGGCGTTGCGGCGGTGGCCGCCGAAGGCGTGTACTGGGTCAACGACGGCAATCATTGGGCCGTGATCGTGCTGGCACTGGTTTCGATCTTCACCGGCGGCCTCAGCACCTACAAGAAGGGCTGGATCGCGCTGAAGAACCTCAACCTGAACATGAACGCCCTGATGGCCATCGCGGTCACCGGCGGCATGGCGATCGGCCACTGGCCGGAGGCCGCCATGGTCATGTTCCTGTTCGCGTTGGCGGAAGTGATCGAGGCGAAGTCGCTGGACCGCGCCCGCAACGCCATTCGGGGGCTGATGGACTTGGCGCCCGAGACCGCGACCGTGCGGCAGGCCGATGGCTCATGGACAGAGCTGCCGGCCAAGGAGGTCGCAAAGGGCGCGGTGGTCCGCGTGCGTCCTGGCGAGCGCATCGCACTGGACGGCCTGATCACCTCGGGTCGATCGGCCATCAACCAGGCGCCCATCACCGGCGAGAGCCTGCCCGTCGAGAAGGCCGAAGGTGACCAGGTCTTCGCCGGAACCATCAATGAGACCGGCTCTTTCGAATACAAGGTGACCGCAGGCGCCAGCGACTCGACGCTCGCGCGCATCATCCATGCCGTGGAGTCCGCGCAGGGCAGCCGTGCGCCCACGCAGCGCTTCGTCGACCAGTTCGCCCGCGTCTACACGCCGGCGGTGTTCGCGGTGTCCGTGCTGGTTGCCGTCGTGCCGCCGCTCGCCTTCGGCGGCGCATGGTTTGACTGGGTCTACAAGGCCCTGGTACTGCTGGTGATCGCCTGCCCCTGCGCTCTGGTCATCTCCACGCCGGTCACCATCGTCAGCGGCTTGGCCGCTGCCGCCCGACGCGGCATCCTGATCAAGGGTGGCGTCTACCTGGAGGGCGGGCGCAAGCTCAAGGCGTTGGCCCTGGACAAGACCGGCACACTCACACATGGCAAGCCCGAGCAGACCGACTTCGTGCCGCTGATCGGCGAGGCGCAGGAAGTTGCCGCCTGGGCCGCAAGCCTCGCGGCACGCTCGGACCATCCTGTGTCTCAGGCCATCGCCCGCAAGGCGAACCGTGACGGCATCGCGCTGCACGAGGTCGACGACTTCGCGGCGCTGCCTGGCCGCGGCGTGCGCGGCCGCGTCGCCGGGCGCATGTTGCACATGGGCAACCACAGGCTCGCCCAGGAGCTGGGCCTGAGCGAAGCGACGCTCCAGGCTCGGCTGGAGACCCTGGAGCGCCAAGGCAAGACAGCGATCCTGCTGATGGACGATGCGACCGTGCTCGGCATTTTTGCAGTGGCCGACACCGTGAAGGAAACCAGCCGTGAGGCGGTGGCCGACCTGCAGGCGCTGGGTGTGCGCACGCTGATGCTGACGGGGGACAACCAGCACACGGCCGCGGCCATCGCTGCCCAGGTCGGAATCTCTGAAGCCCGTGGTGACCAACTGCCCGAAGACAAGCTCAAGACCATCGAAAGCCTGGTCGGCGGCGAGGGCCAGGTGGGCATGGTGGGCGACGGCATCAACGATTCGCCCGCGCTCGCCCGTGCCGACATCGGCTTCGCCATGGGCGCGGCCGGCACCGACACCGCGATCGAAACAGCCGACGTCGCCCTGATGGACGACGACCTGCGCAAGATCCCCGCCTTCATCCGGCTGTCGCGTAGCACTGCGGCGATCCTCACGCAGAACATCGTTCTGGCCCTTGGCATCAAGGCGGTGTTCCTTGCGTTGACGTTCACAGGGCATGCCACCATGTGGATGGCTGTGTTCGCTGACATGGGGGCAAGTCTTTTGGTTGTCGTCAATGGGCTGCGCCTCCTGAAGTTCAAGGCGGCATGAACAATGGATGAACCATCTCTTCGCAAGACGCAGTGGTACTCACTCGCGATCGTTATATTCGCCGGCGATCAGGCAGCTAAGAGCTACATTGACGCGACAACTCCCTTGGGTTGGTCGCACGAGGTGGCGTCATTCTTCAACCTAGTTCACGCTCTCAATCCCGGCGCGGCGTTCAGCTTCCTTGCTGGCGCGGGCGGCTGGCAGCGGTGGTTTTTTCTGGCGATCGCGTTCGCAATATCGGCATGGCTCGCATGGCTGCTCTCCCGGCCGCTGCGCAAAACGGAAGGCCTTTCGTACAGCCTCATTCTGGGCGGCGCATTGGGCAACGCGTTCGACCGCGCCACGCGCGGGCACGTTATCGACTACATCGACTTTCACCTGCACGGCTGGCACTGGCCCGCCTTCAACATCGCTGACATGGCCATCGTGGGCGGGGCGATCGCGCTGGTGGCCCAGTCGTTCATGAGCGTGGAGAACCCGGCCGCCACAAAGGAGTCCCAGTGACATTGGGACGATCCGGAAATTCGCAATGCACACGGTGCAGGACACCAATCTGAAGAGAACGGCCCCCAGCATGAGCGGCCGCGGCTTGGCCCTCATGCTAGCGCCCACCGCCGCTTTTGCTGCAACGCCCTGTTGCGATGGCGGCGATTGCTGCAACGACGTCGCAATGCCTTGCTGTGAATAAACAGCACGCAAGCCAGTTGACCTGGCAATTATGAAAGTCCATCACGGCGATGCTGGCCTTTTTCGTTCCAATGAGCCGTCACGGAGAGGTGATGATGAAGCTATGCCGGGATCCTGCAAGCTTTAGGACGGTCTTCTTTACCGCATAGCGATATGCTGATGTCACCCGTTCGCCTCGCCTGGCAAGTACAAGTAGTTCGTCGCGGTTTTCTGGCCGTGTCCGCCCGCTTCGCTGGCCCTTTTGCCCCAAACAAGCGCAATCATGCCTGCGTTACCACCAAAGTTCGCCCCCGCCAGTTGCTGTTCCTAAAGGGCATCAAGCTCAACGCCATCGCCGACCGGCCAGCGTATTTCGCATCGCTGCGTGCCCGTCGGGGCCAGCCCATCGTCATCCTCGCAGAGCTGGGACCGGACGAGGCATTCGCCCTGTGGAAGCAGCATGTACTGGGCGACAGGCCTCGCTGACCCAGTTTCGCCTCATCCTCCTGCCAGCCCCGCACTTATTGCGGGGCTTTCTTTTTTCCGCGTTCGCCAATCGGGGCTGTTGCAAATGCCGATTTCCGGCTGACGCGGCTCGCCTCGCGCATGAAGCTGCCCGCATGTGTCGCTGATTCGTCAGCACCATGCCAGCAGCCAGAGTTTCCAGGCTGCCGCGGATTCTTTCCGCGCTACCCGCCAGTCCGCCATCGCATCGAGTCTGCGGACGCGCGTCACCCGTGACGCCGATGCTTTTTTCTCAACCGCGTGCGGGAGCTGCCATCCCGTGAGGGACGAGGCCCCGCTTTTTCCAAGGAGCCCGTCCACGTCCCAGCAAGCCTCTTTCGGCCAGTTGGCCTTGATCCATTGCGGCAAGTTCCTGCCGCTCGAAATCCTGCATAGCGCCGCCGGCCACTACATCGGCACGCGCGATACAGAAGGTCCCGTTTCGCGGGAATCCTGCCAGTACTTCCGCAGCTATGCCGCGGCTCAACGTGCCCTCGAAAGAGGCGGCGGGTCCCAGCTCGCCACACCCTGATCCAACTGGAGGAACCACGTCATGAACCAGCTTTTGCCCCAGGAAGTCGTCGATCAGATCATGCGGGAAGAGCAGCATTTCGCCGCCGCGCCCCAAGCCTTCTTCGAGGTCTGGAAGCGCGGCGTCGAGATCGCAGGCCCGCAATGGTTTGGCGACGGCACGCGCGAAGGCCTGAACCAGGCAAAGAGCAAGTGGGATCTGCGTCCCGACATGCTGCGTGCCAACGACGCACTCGGCGTCCTGAGCAGCGGGGAACGCATGTTCCTGTCCGCCATGTTCAGCTTCTACAACGCGCGCGAGGGCGGTGCCATGCTCAAGCGCTGCCACTTCCAAGGACTGTCGGACTTCGATGGTCTCGATCTGCAACGCCGCAAGGTCATCGCCGATCTGTTGGTGAACTACAGCGGTTGCAGGCGTGAGCGTGGCCCCGCTGGTTGCCGCAGTGGCCACGCTCGGCTATCGCGCACGGCTTACCGACACGCCGAACAAGCCTGCCGGCCTGCTAGACAAGGCGCTGGGCTGGCTCGGTGGCGAAACGAAGCATGTTGGCGGTGAACAAGCGCTGCACGTGGCTGTGATAGGCAGCGGCGGCGCGGCGATGGCGGCTGCCTTGAAGGCCGTGGAGCAAGGCGCCCGCGTCACGCTGATCGAGCGCGGCACCATCGGCGGCACCTGCGTCAATGTCGGCTGCGTGCCGTCCAAGATCATGATCCGCGCCGCGCACATCGTCCACCTGCGCCGCGAAAGCCCGTTCGATGCTGGCCTGCCGGCCGCAGCGCCCGCTGTACTGCGCGAGCGGCTGCTGGCCCAGCAACAAGGCCGCGTCGAGGAGCTGCGCCATGCCAAGTACGAAGGCATCCTGGCAAGCACTCCGGCCATCACCGTGCTGCGCGGCGAGGCCCGGTTCAGGGACACGCGCACGCTGACCGTGGCGACCGCTGACGGCGGCACGCACGAGGTGAACTTCGACCGCTGCCTGATTGCCACCGGCGCGAGCCCGGCGCTTCCGCCAATCCCGGGCCTTGCGGACACACCCCACTGGACCTCCACCGAGGCGCTGGAAAGCAGCTCGCTCCCCGAGCGGCTGGCCGTGATTGGTTCCTCCGTGGTGGCGGTCGAGTTGGCGCAAGCCTTCGCCCGGCTGGGCAGCCAGGTCACGATCCTGGCGCGCAGCACGCTGTTCTTCCGAGAAGACCCGGCCATCGGGGAAGCCGTAACAGACGCCTTCCGCGCCGAGGGCATCGAGGTGCTGGACCACACCCAGGCGAGCCACGTTGCCTATGCGGGCGGGGAATTCGTGCTCACCACCGGGCAGGGGGAAGTGCGCGCCGACAAGCTGCTGGTCGCCACCGGTCGCGCGCCGAACACGCGCAGCCTGAACCTTGAAGCGGCAGGCGTCGAAGTCAATGCGCAGGGAGCCATCGTCATCGACCGCGCCATGCGCACGAGCGCACCGCACATCTTTGCTGCCGGCGACTGCACCGACCAGCCGCAGTTCGTCTATGTGGCGGCGGCGGCCGGCACGCGCGCCGCGATCAACATGACCGGCGGCGACGCGGCGCTGGACCTGACGGCGATGCCGGCGGTGGTGTTCACCGATCCGCAGGTGGCGACCGTGGGCTACAGCGAGGCGGAAGCGCACCACGACGGCATCGAGACCGACAGCCGGCTGCTGACGCTCGACAACGTGCCGAGGGCGCTCGCCAACTTCGACACGCGCGGCTTCATCAAGCTGGTGGCGGAAGCTGGCTCAGGGCGGCTGATCGGCGTACAGGCGGTCGCGCCGGAAGCGGGCGAACTGATCCAGACGGCCGCGCTGGCGATCCGCCACCGGATGACCGTGCAGGAGCTGGCCGACCAGTTGTTCCCCTACCTGACCATGGTCGAGGGACTGAAGCTCGCGGCGCAGACCTTCAACAAGGACGTGAAGCAACTGTCCTGTTGCGCCGGATGAGGAAAAGGGAGGTGTTCGATGAACGCCTACAGCCGCGCCAACCGCCGCATCTACGCGGCCTTGTCCGATCCCCTGTCGGCCACCCACCGGCACCGCCTCGACGATCTGCTCAAGCGCCACGACAACGGCAAGACGACCTGGCTGGCCTGGCTGCGCCAGTCGCCCGTCAAGCCGAACTCGCGCCACATACTCGAACACATCGAGCGCCTCAAAGCCTGGCAGGCGCTCGACCTGCCTTCCGGCATCGAGCGGTCGGTGCACCAGAACCGCCTGCTCAAGATCGCCCGCGAAGGCGGCCAGATGACGCCCGCCGATCTGGCCAAGTTCGAGGCACAGCGCCGCTACGCGACCCTGGTGCGCTCGCCATCGAGGGCATGGCCACCGTCACCGACGAAATCATCGACCTGCACGACCGCATCCTGGGCAAGCTGTTCAACGCTGCCAAGCACAAGCATCAGCAGCAGTTCCAGGCGTCCGGCAAGGCGATCAACGCCAAGGTGCGGCTGGCCACCTCGATCAAGCAGGGCACGGTGACGGCCTCGCTGATGCTCAGGAAACTCGGCAGCTACCCGCGCCAGAACGGCCTGGCCGTGGCGCTGCGCGAGCTGGGCCGCATCGAGCGAACGCTGTTCATCCTGGACTGGCTGCAAAGCGTCGAGCTGCGCCGCCGCGTGCATGCCGGACTGAACAAGGGCGAAGCCCGCAACGCGCTAGCCCGCGCCGTGTTCTTCAACCGGCTGGGCGAAATCCGCGACCGCAGTTTCGAGCAGCAGCGCTACCGGGCCAGCGGCCTCAACCTGGTGACGGCGGCCATAGTGTTGTGGAACACGGTCTATCTGGAACGGGCCTCAAACGCCTTACGCGGTCACGGCCAGACTGTCGATGACGCCCTGTTGCAGTACCTGTCGCCGCTGGGCTGGGAGCACATCAACCTGACCGGCGATTACCTCTGGCGCAGCAGCGCCAAGATCGGCGCGGGCAAGTTCAGGCCGCTACGACCGCTGCAACCGGCTTAGCGTACGATTTTTTCCGTTTTCTGAGACGTCCCCAATCAGTGCCGCATTGTCCTGGTCAAGGATCAGGGCGTGTACTTCCTCGCCGAGCGTGGGGAGCGTCGCCCGGATGGGCGCCAGGCACTGCTCGCCTACGCCGTCGGATGCAACCCGGACACCGACCCGTTCGATGACTGGTGGCACCTCGCCGGCCGCGAGCTGGGCGGCGATGACTTCGCGGAGTATTTCGACCCGAAGGACGGCCTGTTCACGCGCCTCCAGCACTCGGCGGACGATCTCGTGCTTTCCGCCACCGCCACGCACCTGTCCTTAGCAGTGGTGCCTCCCGCCTGACGCGGCAACCGCCTCGCAGCCCCCGCATCGGGGGCCTTCTTTTGTTCGCACCGCCGCCATCGCCGCGCGTGCGCGTTTGTCTCCAGCCGCCGAGGCACGCCCCGCCGGCCACAACGCCGGCATGCCACCGGAGACAACCGCATGAACACGCCATCGACCTCGCCGAGGCTGCACCTCCTACCGGTGTCGCTGCGCACGGCCAATGCATTCGTTCTGTCGCACCATCGCCACCACCGCCCGGTCCAGGGCGCGAAGTTCGCCCTGGCCGTCACGCTGAGCGACAGCGACCTGATCCACGGCGTGGCCATTGTCGGCCGCCCGGTCGCGCGGCACCTGGACGCTGGAAGTCACGCGGCTGTGCACCGACGGCACACCCAGCGCCTGCAGCAAGCTCTACGGCGCGGCCTGGCAGGCGGCAAGGGCGCTGGGCTACATACGCCTGCTCACCTACACCATGCCCGACGAAGGTGGCGCCAGCCTGCGCGCCGCCGGCTGGCGGCTGATCGGCGCGCGCGGTGGCGGCGCCTGGAGCCGTCCCGGCCGTCCGCGCGCCGATACCCCCGAGCACCTGCGCGGCGCCAAGTGCCTGTGACAGGCGCCGGGTGGCGCGGACAAAGGGAAGCGCCCGGGTGCCGATTGATTGCTGCCGCGCGCGCGAGGCCCCGCCATGCTGGCCCCATGCCTGCTGACGTCGTCAGCGACATGCCAGGCAACCATCGGTCTTCGAGGTTGCGGCGCAGTTCCCACTGCGTGACCGAGCCAGCTCGCACCGCATCCTTCCGCGAGCGGCCACCAGCCTCTGGTGGCGGATGCTTTCGCCTTATCAACCCACCGCGGGGTCACGCACCTTCCCCGCATGCGTGGGCCGGTGTGTCTCCGCTTCATCCCAATGGAGATTCACCATGAACACCACGTCCAACGAGAAATCGTATTTCGACCTCCACACCTCGGGCATCGGCTACATCCAGCGTGTCCGTGAAGTGCCCGTCCGGGGCGGCCGCCGTGCGCAGCCTTTCCTGGCATGCACCATCGCCGCGCTGGTCGGCCCCGCCCGGGACCCCAGCTACCGCTACTTCGACGTCAAGGTCTCGGGTGCCGAGGCCAAGAAGCTCGTTCAGCGCTACATCGGCGTTGACGATCCCAAGCAGCGCCCGCTGGTGCGCTTTCGCCTCGGTGACCTGTGGGGCGATGTGTACATCCGCGACAAGGGTGAGCAGAAGGGTCAGGCCGCCGCGTCCCTCAAGGCGCGACTGCTCAAGGCCGAACTGATCGACCGGGCCGAACTGGCTTCGATCGAGCAGCACGAGTTGATCACCCGCGGCATCGGCTATCTCAATCGTGTGAAGGACGTCACCCCAAAAGCTGGCGACTCGTTCCTCTCTTGCACCGTCGCGGCACTGGCCGGGCCTGTCGATGAACCGGAGTATCGGTACTTCGACACCATCGTCGCCACCCCGGAAGCCGAGCACCTGGTTCGCCGGTGCGTTCAGGCCATCGAGGGTGACCGCAAGGTGCTGATCGCCTTCCGTCTGAACGACATGAAGATCGATCCGTACATCCGCACCAAGGGTGAGCACGCCGGGGAACCGGCCGCCAGCCTGGAATCGACGCTGGTCCACATCGGTCTCATCAAGATCGACGGCACCCAGGTCTATCCGACGAGCCAGGCGCAAGCCGAGGCGCCGCCGGCCGAAGACGCATCCGCGTCCGAAGCCGACGATGCCATCGACACGGCCACCGAGCCCGCCGAGCGCGAGCCCGAGGCGCAAGTCCAGGAGCAGGAGCCGGCATTGGCTGCTTCGTTCTGATCCGGCACGGCCTCTCACGGGGCCTTGTCGCTTTTCCTCCCCACGTACGCCGCGTCCCCAGGACGCGTGCTTGCGCATTTCATCCCCCGAGTTCCGCGTGGTCTCACGGCCACGCGGTTGTCGAATTTCTCAAAGGAGATCAGCCATGTCTCTGGTATCCCGCTTTGCTCCGCAATCCCCGATCCTGCGCTCTGATCGCCCACTCTCGGACGACCGCATTCGTGCCGTCGTTCCGTCGATCTTCGCCGACGCTCCACATGGGAGCCGGTCCGATCGGTATGCCTACATACCGACCTCGACCGTGCTGACCAAGCTGCGCCAGGAGGGCTTCGAGCCCTTCATGGTGTGTCAGACGCGCGTGCGCAACGAAGACCGGCGCGAGTACACGAAGCACCTCATCCGACTTCGCCATGCAAGCCAGATCAACGGCGACGAGTCGAACGAGATCATCCTGCTCAACAGCCATGACGGCACGAGCAGCTATCAGATGCTCGCCGGCATGTTCCGGTTCGTCTGCCACAACGGCCTGGTTTGCGGTGACACCACCGCCGACATCCGCGTTCCCCACAAGGGCGACGTGGTCAGCCAGGTGATCGAAGGTGCCTACGGAGTCCTCGACGGCTTCGAGCGCGTGCAGAACGCGCGCGATGCGATGCGCACCATCACCCTCGATGAGGGCGAAGCGGAGGTCTTTGCAAACTCCGCGCTCGCACTCAAGTACGACGATCCAGCCAAGTCCACGCCTGTCACGGAGTGCCAACTGCTGGCACCCCGGCGATGGGACGACCGCAAGAACGACCTGTGGGCCGTCTTCAACCGCGTCCAGGAGAACCTCGTCAAAGGGGGCCTGAACGGACGCACGGCCAACGGCCGCAATCAGCGCACCCGTCCGGTGCAAGGCATCGACCAGAACCTGCGCCTGAACCGGGCGTTGTGGCTGCTGGCCGAAGGCATGCGCCAGCTCAAGGCGTGATGCCACGCGGACCTCGCCCACCTCGGGCGAAGCCATTTCCTCTCATCCACCGGGTGCCGTCGGCGGCCCGTCATTCATCATCAGGAGAACCATCATGGCAACCCCATTGGCACCCGAGAAATCGGTTGCGCCCATCGTCGTCCCCGGCCAGCTCACGCTGCGTACCATCCGCGGCAAGAACGGCCCGTTCACGGTTGGCCGCCTCGCCACGCACCTCGGTACGTTCGAGGTCAAAGACCCGGAGCTGGAGCAGTACCCCGAAGGCAAGTACGACGGGGAATTCATCATCAGGTACATCTTCCCGAAGTCCTATCCGGTCGGCGGCGGCATGCGGTTCGAGATCCGTGCCAGCCTCGACGGCATGACGCTCAACGGCATCGACAAACTCAGCCGCGACGAAGCCCGCAGCTTCGCCACCCAGGACGTCGATCCGCTCGATGAAGAGCAAGGGGCGCAGCCTGCGGCAACGCCGGCCAAGCCCACCAAAGCGTCCAGGCCCGCCAAGCCCGCACCCGTGCAGGCGTCCGCGGACCCGATGGTCGATACCACGCCCTTTGGCGTGGATGCGCCGCCACCTGCTGAGGCTGCTGCCCCCGGCAGCACCCAAGACGGTGACCCCGCGCTCTTCGGCCTGCTGTGGCCGCTGGGCGAGTCCGTGAAACTGGATTCGACCATCGACCGCCGCGCTTTGCGTGCACAGATCGTCCGCCTGGGCGAGCTGGGCTACGCGCTGGACTTCAAGACGCAGGAGTGGAGCCGCCAGGCCGAACTGCAACCTGCGTGATCGCAGACGCCGCATGCGCGGTGTTCTTCATCCACCCGCCGGGGTTCCTTCCCCATGCGGGGGAGGCCCTGGCCATCTTCTGGAGGTCTTCATCATGTCCACCATCGCTTGCGATATCCCCCGCTCCGCGCTGGATGAACCCGCGTGGCGGGCTCTCTGCGAGACGGCAGCCGCACAAGCCACCAAGGGTTGCGGACTGTCTCACGACTACTACGTCGAACGCTTCAGTTCGGCGATCGACGCGCAACTCGGTCGATTGCCCGAAGAACAGCGCGCACAGGCGCTGAAGATCGCACAGGAATGAGACTACGCAACACCGGCCGAACGGCAGGAAACCCAGGACTGGAATGCGGAGCACGGCTATTGCTCGCATGGGATCGAGTTCGGCAGCTGCCCGGCTGGTTGTGATCGCGACGATGACGACTGGGACTAAGGGCAAGGCATAGGTTTTCCTTCGCTGCACCTGCGGCATTCCATCACCCACTGGGGGTTCTTCCCCACGGGGAGGCCTCCAGCTCAACTTTTCGAGGAGGCCTCTCATGGGCTGGTATTTCTCTCCCCAATCGCGGTCTGAACTGATCGCGGAACTGATCGCACCACAGCAGACCGAGCGCGTCAGCGCGAAGGTTATCGCTCACGCATTGCGCAGCAACGTGCTGTGGTCCGTGGTCGAACTGACCGCCAAGGTCGAAGGTGTGCATCGTGATCTCGCGCCGGGCCAGTCCCTGCGCTACATCCGCTGCGATCTGCTGGAACGAAGCGGCAACCAGTGGGGCTACAAGCCGCTGGAAGAGTCCATGCATCCGTACTATTACTCGTGCCCGCTGTCCTATCTGGACCTCGCACCGGAGCAGTCCGCCGACTGGCGTGCAGGCGTTCGCGCCTACCACGCACGGCGGCGCACACCCACGGCTGTCACGGCACCCGCCGCGGCGCTGTTGGCCTGAGCCAGGAGGAACCGACATGGACCCGATCCTGGCTGCACTCCCGCTCTCGCTGTTGAAGCTCGTTGAAGGCAGTTTGTCCAACGACGAAGTTTCCTCCGACGAGGAAATGCTGGGGTACTTCATCGACAACGGCCTCACCGAGGAGCAGGCACGGCAGGCGCTGACCTACCGCGACCAGTACCTCAACAACATCTACCTGGACGGCTTCACGCCGATCACCGCGGTGGACGAGGCGCTTCACTTCAATCCGCACACCCAACAGTTCGAGCCGGACTGAGCGGTTTTCTTCCACCCCCTGGGGCAGTACTTGCCCCAGCGGGCGGTGCTGTTCCCGTTCATCCGAGGACACCACCATGCCCGCAAACACTTCTTCCACGCTGTACCGCATCGACGAATGCCCGGACGTGATGGCCGACGCCTGCGTCGGCGATGACCAGGGCAACCTGATCTTCCTGTCCATCTGGGCGCGGGACACCGCCGTCCAGCAGTTCCTTGCACGCCTGACCCTCGGGCGCGACGAGCAGGGACTGGACCAGTTCCACGTCATCACCGACCAGGGCGGCAGCGTCCCGGTATTCATCGGCAACGTCGATCGCCTGGAAAAGCGCATCACGCGCGCCTACCGGCGAACGCTGTTCGGTTCGCTGTCCAACGTGTGGCTGTTCGACCGGCGCTGCGTCAAGCCCGACAAGGCCAACGCCAGCGCATTGGCACTGCTGCCACGTGACAGCGCCCACCGGCTTGACCGCCTGTGGATGCTGGTGCGGGACACCTGCCCGTTGCCGCTGCTCGACCACTGGCGCGAGACCGTGCTGGAACTGCTGCAAAGCCGCGAGATGCTGGCCCGCCTTCCGTTCGCCCTCGGGCCGCTGGAAGGCCATCGGCTCGCCATCGACGTGCCGGCGCTGAGCTTGGCGCTGGGCTCCCTGATCCGCAGTGACGCGCTCACCGCCTATCCCTATCCGGCCAAGATTTGGACGCCGGAAGCGGTAGCGGCTTGACCCACCCTCGGAGGCACGCCTTGGCGTGCTTCCGTCATTCATCCCCGCCAACCAGGAGACTTCCATGGCTCTCATGTTCCCGCGGCTCGCCCGCAATTTCGCCAAAAATGGGTACTACCCGACCGACGAACCCACGCTCGAAAGAGCCCTCAACGCACTGATGCCCAGCGACGGGCCGATGTGCATCCTCGATCCCTGCGCCGGTGAAGGCGTGGCAATCGCCGAAGCCTCTCATGCCCTCGGGCGCGAACAGACCAAGGCGTTCGCCGTCGAATTCGACGCCGAGCGGGCGCGCCATGCCCGCGGCCTGGTCGATCACTGCCTGCACGCGGACCTGATGGACACGATGATCTCCAAGCAGTCCTTCGGACTACTGTGGCTGAATCCACCGTATGGCGACCTGTCCAAGGACGTCAACGGCAACATCGGCTATCAGGGCCAGGGCCGTGCCCGCCTCGAAAAGCTGTTCTATCAGCGTTCGCTGTCGCTGTTGCAATACGGCGGCGTGCTGGTCTTCATCGTCCCCGGCTACGTGCTCGACGCGGAGCTGGTCGGCTGGTTGACGCGCCACTACACCGATCTGCGTATCTACCGAGCGGTGGAAACGCAGTTCAAGCAGGTGGTGATCTTCGGCCGCCGGGTCCGTCAGCGGGAGCTGGCACCCGATGGCGTCAAGGCCGTGCGCAATCTGCTGCTGCAGGTTGGGCTTGGCGAAGTCGAAGCCGAGGAACTGCCGAGCGAATGGCCGTTCCTGCCGTACATCGTCCCCGCCAGTCCGGCCGAGCCGGAGCATTTCTTCCGCGTGACGATGGAGCCCGAACAGTTCGCCGACGAGGTTGGCCGGCTGCAAGGCCTTTGGCCGTCGCTGGACACGCACTTGGGGACCGCGCAGCAGTCGCTGCGTCCACCGGCGCGGGCCTTGTCCCACTGGCATCTCGCCCTGGCTCTGGCCGCGGGCGCGATCTCCGGCGTCGTGCGCTCCCAGACGGGGCGCGTGCTCGTCGTCAAAGGTGACACCCACAAGGACAAGACGCTCCAGCGGGAATTCACCGAACGCGAAGACGGCTCCATCGCCGAGACACGCATCCTCACCGACAAGTTTGTGCCCGTTATCCGCGCGTGGGACATGACGCCTGGCTCCCCGACAAGGGGCGAGGTGCTGACCATTCGCTGACCCGCCGCGTGGCGATTCCCTGACCGGAGCACCCCATGAAGCCGTCGATCCTCCTTTTCGCGGTCCTGGTGGCGTCGTCGCAATGGCCCGCCTGGGCGCAGCAGCCCGCAACGACCTCGGCGCGCAACGCACAGAGCCAGGAGCGCCCGCTGGCCGCCCGCGTGCTGGACGACCGGGTGGCAACCGAATGGGGCTTGCAGCCACAAGAATGGGCACGCTACCGCGAGCTGATGGATGGGCCGCTGGGTATCTACTCGCCCAACCTGGACCCGCTGTCCGCCCTGGGCATCGAAGCTCGCACGGACGAAGAACGGCGCCGCTATGCGGAACTGCAGGTGCAGGTGGAAGCGCGCCGCGTCGAGAAGCTGCTCGCCTACCAGCGCGCCTACGACGAGGCCTGGCAGCGCCTGAATCCGGGGATGCAGCGCGTGAACCTGCCCGACGACAAGCCGGGCGCCGGCCCATCCAGCAGTCCCTTGCGCGGCAGCGGCCGCATGGCGGTGTTCGTCAAGGACGGCTGCGCAGCCTGCGGACAGCTCGTGCAGCGCCTGCAATCCTCGGGCGCGGAGTTCGACCTGTACATGGTGGGCAGCCGCCAGGATGATCGTCCAGATCGAGGCCAAGCTCAACGAGAAGAACATCCCAAGGAACATGATCGGGCGCGAGAAGCGTGTGGTGGCGCTGGAGCAATACCTCTCCCAGGCGCGCAACTACGACCCTGTGCTCGATGGCCTGCGCTCGGCGGTGCGCTACGACAAGACCTACTTCGACAAGATCGTTGCATCGCTGCTGCCGCTGCTGGAAAAGCTCACGAGCGGCAAGATCGCCCAGCTCCTGGCGCCGAACTACTCCGACCTGGCCGACCCGCGCCCGATCTTCGACTGGATGCAGGTCATCCGAAAGCGGGCCATCGTCTATGTGGGTCTGGATGCGTTGTCTGACGCCGAGGTCGCCGCAGCGGTCGGCAATTCGATGTTCTCTGACCTGGTTTCGGTGGCCGGACACATCTACAAGCACGGAATCGACGATGGCCTGCCCGGCGCAGTGGCTGGCGCTCGCGTGCCGATCAACGTGCACGCGGACGAATTCAATGAACTGATGGGCGATGAATTCATCCCGCTCATCAACAAGGGCGGCGGTGCCGGCCTGCAAGTCACGGCGTACACGCAGACGCTCTCGGACATCGAGGCCCGCATCGGAAATCGCGCGAAGGCCGGCCAAGTGATCGGGAATTTCAACAATTTATTCATGTTGCGCGTGCGCGAGACGGCCACCGCGGAACTGCTGACGAGGCAGTTGCCGAAGGTCGAGGTCTATACAACCACCATCGTCTCGGGCGCGACGGACAGCTCAGACATCCGCGGCGCGACGGATTTCACGTCGAACACCCAGGACCGCATCAGCATGGCCAGCGTGCCGATGATCGAGCCGTCACACGTCGTCGGCCTGCCCAAGGGCCAGTGCTTCGCGCTGCTGCAGGGCGGCCAGCTCTGGAAGGTGCGTATGCCGCTGCCGGCGCCGGACCCGGATGAAGTGATGCCGGCGGACCTGCAGCAACTGGCCGGGTACATGCGCCAGAGCTACAGCGAGGCCACGCAGTGGTGGGAGTTCACCAGCTCGTCGGCCTTGCAGGATGCGGCCTTGCCCGACGACCTGCTGGACGATGCCGCTGCGGCCGAGCCCGGCGCGGTGGCCACCGGCGCCGACGATGGCGCGGGCAACGAGGCCGTGCCATGAAGGATGCCGCCTCGACCGCGCAGCGGGAGCAGAACCATCGCCAAGGCTTGATCGTCGGCACCATCACCTTACCGTTCCGGCTGCTCGGGGTGCTCATTGGCTCGCTGCTGTTCTCGATCGTGGTGGAGTGCGCCGGCATGCACCTGTTCTGGAAGGACCAGGGCTGGCGCCACTCCCAGCAGATGCTGCGGTACGAACTCGGGCACCTGTCCAACCACTTCACGCGCAGCGTGGTGGTACAGGAGCCCGGGCGCACGGCGCACGAGTTGGTGGATACCGGGTACGAGTGGGTGTTCGTGCGCTCGGGGTTGCTGGAGCGCATGAGCCAGACCGCCGAGCGCGTCCGCGCGCCCAGCCACGGGCAGAGCCGCAACTTCCGCTACTACATCAGCCAAGTCTATGTCTGGGCCGAAAGCTACCTGATCGCTGCGGCCTTCACGACGCTCACCTTCCTGGTGCGCCTGCTGGTCCTGGTGCTCACGCTGCCGCTGATCCTCACGGCGGCATTCGTCGGCCTGATTGACGGCCTGGTGCGACGGGATGTGCGCCGGTTCGGCGCGGGCCGCGAATCCGGCTTCATCTACCACCGCGCGAAGGCCAGCCTGATGCCGTTGGCCGTGCTGCCTTGGGCCACCTATCTCGCTCTGCCCATATCGGTGCATCCTCTGGTCATCCTGCTGCCCAGCGCGGCGTTGCTGGGGATGGCAGTCAGCCTGACCGCAGGCAGCTTCAAGAAGTACTTATGAGGTGACACGGGCGGCACGGCTCTGCAAAGCCGTGTGCCGTTCATCGGTTCTGCAGGGTATCAAGAGCAGCATCCAACGCCGTAACCGCCTCGACGACCGTTCTTACCGTCGCCCGATCAAACTCATGATCGCGCTGAGCGTCGTGCACACCGCTATTGAGGTAACCCCATTCAATACTCGTACCGCTGACATTGAGCAGCCGGACCAACGCCCCTACGGCATCCGGCGCACCCGCATGTTGCGCCGCGATACGCTCGACGGCCGACCGCAACTTGGTGCATTTATTGTTCAGCTCCCAAGGCGCGCGGGGCCCGCTCAGCTTGATGTCGATCCGGCCGTCCGCCCGCCGACCCAGCCACGTCCACAGGCGGTCCGTCAGACTCTCCAGCGCCGGCCGGGCCTGACGCAGTGCCTCGCGTTTCTCGTCAGCCGCCAACGCCTGCTGGGCCAGAAGAACATAGTTCTTCGCTGGCGGGTCGCTGTCGACCCGCAGTTCGTGCTCTCCCTGATGCGGGAGAAACTTGTAGCGCTTAATGGCCGCGGCGCGGCGCACGCCCAACTCCTGCTGGATGCGGTGCAGGAACTCCTCTGCGTGCGAGGTGAGGATAACCTGCTTGCCGTGGAGCAAACCGTCCTCGAAGAAGGTACGCCAGATGCCATCGCGATGGTCGTCGTCGATCGCGTTGACGACGTCATCGAATATGACCACGGGGCAGCCCTGCGCGAGGTTCTTGGCAAGCAGAATCGCCAGGCCCAGGCATTTGATGTGCCCTTCGCTGAAGACGATCAACGCGTCGTAGCGCGCGCCCGGCTCGCCGGCGAACTCCACCTCGATCTTGCCGTTCTCGGCCACGGGCAACCACAGCGCGTGCAGCAGATCGCCGGGCGGATCGGCCCGGTTGAATGCGTTGTAGAGATGGCGGGCTTGGTCTCCCAGCCCCTGTAGCAGAACCCCCGGCAGAGCGGTCAGGTATGCCTGAATCTCGGGCAGGAAACCGTCGTAGGCGGCCTTGACCCGCTGATGGTGCACCACCACCGGCATTTCGTCCGTGGCCGCCTGGATCAGGCCGCGGTTCGCGTCGTCGAATTGGGCCACGGTTTGGCGGGCGGCCGCCAGCTCCTGATCCGCAGTCGTGCGCATGGTCCGCAGCCGTTCGATCTCCAGCTGATGCTGTTGCAGGCGGTCCCGCTCCTGGGCCATCGCGCCGCGCTGGGCATTCACGTCGCGCGCCTGCGCGTCGAAGCCTTCGATGATCTGTGCGATCCGTAAGAGGGCTTGCCAGGCGCGCTGGTCCCCATTCACCCCGCCGCCGAGCCAATTGCCCGCCGACGTGGGAGGCAGCAGTGGCAGGCCCGCGGCCTGCGATTCGGCAGGACAAGCGACCCCAGCCGCCGCCACCACGCGGCGCATTTCGTCACACAGCGCTCGGACCGCCTCGCTCAACTGTGTCCGATGCCCGGCCTCCTGCTGCTGCAGGACGGCCAGTTGCGCGAGCTGCTCCAGGCCCATTCGCGCCCTGGCGAACGGGTCCTGCGCCACGGCGGCCAGTTCGGTTCCACATGCCGGACACGCGGTCGCCCCGTCCGCCAACGCTTGCACGGCCTCGTAGAGCTTCGCGTACGACACCTCGCCGGCGCGGGCCGCGAGTTGCGCGGAAGACGCTTGCCACAGTCCCTGGACGCGGTAGGCCTCTGCCAGCAACGCTTGCAGGCGGGCCTGGGTCACCTCGTGAATGGCAGGCGGGTTGGCGTCCAGCTGAGCCTGGACATACGGTAGCCGTCCTTGCTGCTGCGGCGTACCCAGCAGCCAGTCCACGCAGGTTTGATAGGTCGCGCCAGGTGACATGCGCTGCGCCAAAGCTTGTTCCAGGCCCTCGACCGCTGCGATCTTCTGCGGGTAGGCGGCGATGGTCTGTTCGGAGTTCGCCAACTGCAGGCGACGCTGCGCCAGCTGCGCCGCCTGCACGCCGGCAAGCATCAGGTCCTGATCGAGCGAGGGGTTGAAGCCGCGCACGAACTCGCTGAACTGGTCCACGCCGAACAGGGTGGCGATGAGCTGGCGCTGATCGCTCGGGGTCCGCGCGGCGATTCGGGCGAAATCGTCGAGGCGGTTCTTCTCGATGAAGCAGAAGCGATACTCAGCTTCGTCGGGCTGGACGGCCTGCGCCTCGCCCGCCGCCGTAGACGACAGGACTGGCGCGATGTGGCGGCGCAGGCGAGCGTTGTTGCAGTACGTCCGCTGGTCGACCCGCTTGGCCTGCGCTTCGCTGATCGAACCGAGCATCGCCACTTCCAAGGCTTCGCAGAAGCTGCTCTTGCCGGTGCCGTTGGCACCGTAGACCAAGGTGATGTCATGGCTGAGGTCGAACGTCTCCTGCCGCATGAATCCTCGAAACGGCCCGACTTCGAGCTGGTGCAGTCGCCCGAGCGCCGGCCCGTTTTCGGGGCCGCGCGCGTCCCCGTCGTAGGCGACAGGCATCTGCGCCAGATGCGCGATGGCCAGCGGCGCCAAGCGCGTGGAGCGCCCCCGGCGTGCAGCACCGACCTCGGCCAGTGGCTGCAGGTGATCGAGCACCAGGTGCGCCAGCCGGCGCACGTCGTCGTGCACGTGCCGCTGCGTCAAGTGCGCCAGGAACCGGTGGTACTCCGAACGTATGCTTGCCACAGCGACCCCTCACTTGGTCAACCACTGACCGTAAGCCTCCACATCGATCATGGGGACCGTTCCACTGAACTGAAGCTGCGCGATCAGCTTGAAAAGAAACGCGGTCGCCGGCTTGTTTTCGTTGGTGTAGCTGTACGCGCCGCTGGCTTGGTCATAGAAAAAGTGCCCGTGGGCGGCAACGCATCCGATGTCCAGACGCCCCTCGGTGAGGTTTGCGTTCAGCGCCTTGTCCATGGATGGGCCCAATGCAGGACTCCATTCGCTCTCGAAGGTGAGCAAGCCACCCAGAATCGGAATCAACGGCTTCGCTGGGTAGGTCCCGCCAGCGTGCGGGATCGGCAGGCTCGTGCGGTGCAGCCTGCGCACACTGGCGACCTTCTCCTGGGCATAGGCCACAAGCCCCGCGTCAGCCGTCTGCTTGGCCTCGAACACGGCGTACACGCTTTCGGCTGGAATGATCGTCTCGTTCTCGTAGGTGAAGATAAAAGGCGAATATTGCCGATCAAACACCACCACATCGATCTGCTGGCTGAAGTTCCCCAGGCTGTCCACCACATGCGCCTTCGCCGCCTGGTACCGTTTGGGCAGATAGGTATCCAGCATGTCGATCCAGACGTTCTCGCTCGCATCCCCCTTCGTACCCGGGTGACCGAAGGTCTTGCGTACTACGGACAAGCGCTGCTGGATGTCTTCATGCAGGGACGACAGGAGCTGGGAAAGCGACCACTGGGACATGCTGTACCTCGATGGGACGTGTATGGAAGCCGATGGAATCAGGACAGTGGGAACTTGGGGCCAAACAGTGCGCGCCAGGCGCGAAGCGCTTCGATATTGCGACCACGACGCGCGTGGTCGATGGCGATGCTTGCGTCCTGGCTCGCCTGGAACAGCAGCTGCTGCGCGCGCTGCTTGCGCGCGGCATCCATATCGTTGCTGATCGCCGGGCCAAGTCCGGCGGGATCCGGCCACTCGTCATGAACACGATCGGCAAGCGTGGCAAAGAACGACTGGATCTCGCGATCGAACGATCCTCCCCAGCCGCCGTAAAGACACTCAAGGGCCATTACCTCGATCAGGAACGAGGGCTTCACCGGCTTCTGATCGCCGTGCTTGGGATTGTTGTTCCAGTACTTCACCATGCGCACGAGACCTTTCCACTCATTGCCATAGGCTTGGTGCGCTGCGGTCGCCTTGTCCTTATGGATCTCCGGGTCCGTCTTGATCCACTTTCCGGACGCCGTATCGGGGATCTCATACTGGTCGCCGGTGTCGAATGCGGGCACCGCATCCACGCTGACCACCCGGTAGTCCGTGTTGTCCTCCGCGTCGATGTGAACACCGAAATCCACGTTGATCGAGCGCGCCTGTTTGCGCACGGCCGCCGAACCGTATTTCTCCACCAATGCAGAGTGGAAATCATCCAGCACTACCGATGCGGCCTTGCCGTGGTAATGCTTCTCCGAGTCCTTCAGCACGAAGAAGATGTCGATATCCTTGAGCGGCTTCGTCTTCGTGTATCGAGCATAGGACCCGGTCAGGAAGCTGCGCGCAATGCCGAACTTGGTCTGCAGGTAGTCCCGCACTTCGTTCTGGCGTTGCGAGGCATTCTTCTGTTCGCGTTCGTTGAGTTCCAGACGCGACTTGAACTTGCGAAAAGCTTCATCGATCGACAGCATCAGCGTTGCCTCCAATATCCGGCCTGACCCGCCAGGCCGCTGTGTTCGACAGTCGAGCCTAGGCTCTGCTTGACCATTCCATCCGTCGAGCGATAACTTCCTTTGCTCCACCCCTCCACATCAGGCCGCCCTGGCTTTGTATCGAGCATTAACTTGTACTTGGCCTGCGATGGCAGCAGCCCAGCTTTCTTGATCGCGTACTTCAACTGCTCGGTATCCGTCCAGAAGCTGCCGTCGCCATCGGACCACCCATACACGATGTCGATATCCCATCGGGTCACGAGTTTGTCGGTTGCCGGGTTGTAGATCTCCAGAATCACCTTGCGCAGATCACCGGTCCCGAGCCACGTCTTGATGGCTCGGGTATTGCTCTCCCAGCGATCCGCGAAGTGCTCGGGGTCCAGCCCACTGAGCAGGATGATGTCTTTCAAGCTCTTGAGGATGTTGTCGGTCACATAGGTAACCGAGTGCGTGTACGAGTAGGTGGCGACGGTGCTCATGACTTGAGGAAACCTCCGAGGTCGAGCGACAGCGCTTGTCCAGCATCGGCCTGCGCCTGCGTGGCAATTCCTTGGCTCAAGTCCCGTGCAATGATGCGAGAACTGTGCTTTTTGAGCGCGGTTTGCACCCAGCCGAGCTGCTCCTTCGGACACGGCAGCGAGACTCCCCAGTCTCCCTTCAACGGCTCGAACCCCAAGACTTCTTCGTTGGCATCATCACCATCGATCGCGTCTTCGTCGAAGAGGCAGTAGATCCTGGTCCGTGGTCCATCGCATGTCGCAACGATGGGCGCGCTCTTGGGTGCCTGGTCGGCGATCAAGCTGGCGGCCACGCCCGCCACGGCCCTGAGTTCAGAGCGAGCCGTGCCGTCCTTGCCCTGAGTGAGCAGTTCGACAATGGCATCCCACGTCTGCAACGCATCGCGGTGCGGCGAGCTGCGAAACGTCCGGCTGACAACGGTGGTCATTTTTGCTTCCCTCCTTGAAGGCGCATTTGCGTTGCCTGTCGTATCGCACTGCGCAGGTGCTCTACGGAAAGCTTGTTCGGATCGATAGCCACTTGCGGGTCGGCCGCGAGGGCGTTGGCTACGACCTTGCGAATGGCCCGACCATCCAATCCGACGCACTCGCCAGCGCACGCGTCGAACTGGTGAGCCGAGGAAAGCTTGCCAATCCCCGGAAATGTCTTTGCCAGGCCATTCAGGCAGTCCACCAGGATCTGCTTGCAGGCATCCTTGCCGGGCAGTGGCACCTCCATCACCATGTCGCAACGAGATAGGAAGGCACTGTCGACGGCCTGTGGGAAGTTGCTGGTGGCCACGAACAGCAGATGCGGGTTGCGTTCGGCCAACATGTCCAACTGCACCAACACCGCGTCGGTGGCCCGGTGCACATCAACCGGGTTGGCTTCCAGGCTGAGCTTGGCTCGATCAGCCGCAAGCGTTTCGACCTCGTCCAGAAGGACGATCGTCGGGCCCGCCGCTGCGGATTCTGCGATCGATTGCGAGAACAGGTCTGCCACGGCGCGTTGAGTCTTTCCCATTGCAGAGCTCGTCAGCGTGTGAGGCTCTACTTCCAGCAATCGAAACTTCGCAGAAGAAAAAGATTCGGCCACACGATGCGCCAAGCCCCGTGCCAAGGAGGTCTTCCCAGTCCCCGGCGGGCCGACCAACAAGATCACGCCGTGCAGGGGGAGTACCGTGCGCTCCACCTTGGGGCGCACCGTGAAGTTGACGATCGCCTGTGACAGCAACTGCTTCTTGAGAGCTTCGTCCATGACGATGGAATCCCACAGGGCGCCCAGCGACGTGTCCGGCAGCTTCCAGCTTCGATGGATGCCTTTCGGCAAAGTGGCGTCTGATGAAGGATTCTTGGTCATCCGTGGCTCTCGGCGGGTCAGAGAATGGTGCGATAGGTCGCCAGCACCTTGGTCGTTTGCACAAGGCCCTGGCGCAGCAGGATTTCGAGATAGCGGTCCACCTCGATCGGCGGATGCTTGAGTTGGGCACGCTGGCGCTGCGCAGCCGACACCACGGCGGCCGCGTCCAGATCCAGTAGGTTGTCCACAAACTCATCGGGGTGCTGCGATTCGATGCCGTACGGAGCCAGCAGATCGTTCGGGAAATCCCGTTCGTTGAACGTCACAATCACGCTCGCACCGCAGCGAATCGCCGCAGCCAGGACGTGCCGGTCGTCCGGATCGGGCAATGTCAGGCCTGCCACGAGCGCTTCGTAGCCCTCCACCAAGCCGTCCGGAATTGCCCGGTCCATGAGATCCGACGTCCTGTCGACCTGAACCCGGGTGAGATCGGGGCGGTTGATCAACAGGTTGCGTTTCCACTCCTCATGAATGGCTTGGCTCCACCGCGCCCGGAAGCGGCCAGACAGGCCGAGCCACATCAGGAAATCCCGCAGTGGCGCGGGATATAGAACGCACGCGTCGTAGACGGCGGTGAATGGGGAATGCCTCATTCGTATCCCATTCCCAACTCTTGCGACTGCTGAGCGAGTTCGGCCATCGCCTGCTCACTGGCGCGCTCGCGCGCTTCCTTGTACTGCATCAGATCGGCGAACCTCACCCTGCGGTGCTTGCCGGTGCGATGAAATGCCAACACCCCATCTTCGAGCAGCTTGACGAAATGGGGACGGGACACGTTGAGCAAGTCCGCCGCCTCTTGGGTCGTCAGCTCTGCATGGACGGGCACCACCTTTACTGCATTGCCATCGGCCAACTCGGCCAGGATGTCGACCAGCAGGCGTAAAGCCGAGGTAGGCAGTTCCACCTGATGAGCCTGTTTGTGGTCATCAAAGATCTGGATGTGCTGCGTCTCGAACTGGGTTGCGAGGTAAGCCGCCAAGGCACGTTGACCCTGGACGGCTGCCTTCACCTCTCCCGCGGCGGGAAGGGTCATCTTGGATTGGGCAGTGGCGGTGGTCATGGGTAGCTCCTAAGCGAAAACGGTTGCAGAGCCGATCATATTCGAAATACTCGAAAAACGCAATAATCGAAGCGCGACCCGTGCTTTTGTAGGTTCGCTCGCAGCATGCCCAATCCGGTCGTCCGCCAGTTCCTATTGTTTGCGGCCTGAAACAGCCCTGATCTCCACGATCAACCCATTGCTGATCACACAGGAATGGCGCGATGGTGGCTTCGATCTGGCTGCGCGCCGCGCATCGCGGCGTGCCCACTTGTTTCGTGACGGCCCTCGTGCTGGGCCAGTCCCCGATGGCATTGGCCGAGTCCCCGGCGCAGCGCCAGGAGTTGGTCGCCGCGCTGCGCCAGCTCGACGCGCTGGAACGCACCGTCGCGGACAGCGCCGCGCATGCCCCCATCCAGCCGGGCGAGCGCTACCACTTCGATTACCCACGGCTGCTGGCTGACCTGGCGCGCGTGCGCGCCGGCATCCAGTTCCACCTGACGCCATCACGCGCTCAGCCGCGCGACCCCTCCGAACTGGCCGGCGACTACCGCACCGAGCGGGCCGCTTCGCCATCGCCGAAGACGACTGCGGAGGGCGAGCAATGAACGGCGCCCAGGTCTCGGCATTTCAAGCCAACAGCGGTATCGCGCCTTCCGCGATGGCGACCGTCCTGGTCGGCGTCGTGTTCGCGGTCCTGCTCGTGTGGGGCGTCTGGGCCATCCGAACGGCCTATGTGGGGTGGTCCGAGAGCCGCCTCAACCAGCGCCAGTTCCTCGGCGTCTGCATCCGCTTCGTCGCGATGTACCTCGTCCTGAGTTTCTTCCTCCTGTCCTGACATGAAAGGCCCGACCATGCACAACCGCAACCTCACTTCCCGTTTTGCCCAGCGCGCCGCCGTGGCCCTGGGCGCCGCCGCGCTGCCCGCACTGTCGTTCGCGCAAGGTCTGCCGCAGTTGGAGAACCCGACGCGCGGCACCGGCAACGGCATCATGGAGACCATCCGCAACTACGGCTACGACATCATCATGCTCGTGGCCCTGCTGGTGGTGGCGTCGATGTTCATCGGCGTCTGCTACCACGCCTACGGCACCTACGCGGAGATCCACACCGGCCGCAAGACGTGGGGCCAATTCGGCCTCACGGTCGCCATCGGCGCCGTGCTGCTCGTGATCGGCATCTGGCTGCTCACCGAAGCCACCGGCATCCTGTAAGCGAGGCCGGTATGTCCGAGCAGCAGCACGTCCGTGCGGACGGGACGGTCACGTTCCTTCCGCACCGGCTCAACCGCCATCCCGTGGTCGTGCGCGGCCTCACCGCCGACGAGCTGTGGATCTGCTGCGGCCTGTCCGGCGCGGCCGGCCTGCTGGTCGGCGCGCCGCTTTCGTGGGTGTTCCGCACGATCGCCATCGCACCGACGTTCGTTGTCCTGGGCGTGGCCTTGGGCGTGTTCATCGGCGGCGGCATCCTGCGCCGCCTCAAGCGTGGGCGCCCCGACACCTGGCTGTATCGACAGTTGCAGTGGCGCATCGCAACGCGCCATCCGCTGATGGCCGGCTGGGTGGGCGGCCACGTGCTGATCTCGCGCTCGGGCTTCTGGTCCACCCGCAGGAGCATGCGATGAGCCGCTTCAAGAACGAGATCGCCCACCTGCAGGCGCACATCAAGACCTTGCGCCTGGGCGCGGGCGCGCTGGTCATTGTCGCCCTGGTCATGGGCGGCGGCTGGTGGAGCGCGCCGCGCGACCTGACCATCCACGTCCCGCCCGACCTGCGCTCTGGCAGTACCCGCAAGTGGTGGGAAGTGCCGCCCGAATCGGTCTATGCGTTCACGTTCTACGTGTTCCAGACGCTGAACCGCTGGCCGACCAATGGCGAAGAAGACTACTCGCGCAACCTCCATACGCTCTCGCCGTACCTCACCCCGTCCTGCCAGGCCTTCCTGCGGGCGGACTATGACTACCGCCGCTCCACGGGCGAGCTGCGTCAGCGCGTGCGCGGCATCTACGAGATTCCCGGCCGCGGCTATGGCGACGACCCCACGGCGCGCGTGCGCACCGTATCCGATCGCGACTGGGTGGTGACGCTGGACATCACGGCGGACGAGTACTACGGCGCCGAGCAGGTCAAACGCGCCCTGGTGCGCTATCCGATCAAGGTCACGCGGGTGGACGTCGATCCCGCCCGCAACCCGTTCGGCCTGGCGCTGGACTGCTACGAAGGCGCGCCCCAGCGCATCAGTGCACCGGAGCCGGCGCGCCCGGCGCCGAGTGACCTGAATCCGCAAGCGCCTCAAGGAGGAAACACCCCATGAAGCATCCTGTACTCGCGCTGCTGGGGCTACTGGCCGTGGCCGCGGCACCCGTCGCCCAGGCGGTGGAGATCCTGCGTTGGGAACGCATGCCACTGGCAGTGCCGCTGAAGGTCGGTCAGGAACGCATCGTATTCATCGACCGGAACGTGCGCGTGGGCGTGCCCGCAGGCGTGGGCAAACGCCTGCGCGTGCAGAGTGCGGGCGGCGCGGTGTACCTGCGTGCCAGCGAGCCGATCGAGCCCACGCGGTTGCAACTGCAGGACGCCGACACGGGCGCGCTGATCCTGCTGGACATCGCAGCCGAACCGCCCAAGGACGGGGAAGCCGAGCTGGAGCCGGTGCGCATCGTCGAGGGTGACAGCGCACCGGGACGCTATGGCGAGCAGGCCGACAGTGCCGAGGCCCCGGCACGCGCCCAGGGCCAGGCAGGTGCGCGGACCGCGCGGCGCGAAACTCCGGTCCCTGTCGTGCTGACGCGCTTCGCCGCGCAGAACCTCTACGCACCGCTGCGCACCGTCGAGCCGCTTCCGGGCGTCATGCGGGTCAACCTTCCCCGCGACCTCGACCTGGACACACTGATGCCAACGCTGCCGGTGCGCGCGGCCGTGCTCGCGTCGTGGCGCCTGGAAGACCAATGGGTGACTGCCGTGCGCCTCACCAACACCGGCGCCGACTGGGTCGCGCTCGACCCGCGCGTGCTGCAAGGCGATTTCCTCACCGCCACCTTCCAGCACGAGGCGCTGGGCCCGCGCGGCACGACCGAGGACACGACCGTGCTGTACCTGGTCACGCGCGGCCGCGGCCTCGCGCAGTCGCTGCTGCCGGCGATTCACCGCTTCGACCCTGCCGTGCATCTGCCGCAGCCGGACGGCGACGAGAACGCCAAGGAGGCCCGCCATGCGCAGTAACGGCCTGCTCAAGTGGCTGATGATCCCTGTCGCCATCCTGGTGCTGTTCGCCGGTATCCGGCTGTTCTCGGGTGGAGGCGGCACGGCGCCACCCGCGGCGGACAACGGCGCCCAGCTCACGCCCGAGGAAATGAAGGCGCTGGGCATCGAAGGCGACACCCCGCGCGACACCGTGGCGACGCTCGTTGCCCAAGTGAAGCAGTTGCGCACCGAGCTTCAGACCGCGCTCTCGGACAACAAGTCGCAGCGTGAAGAGAACCAGCGGCTGCGCCAGCGCGAGAACTCCATCGACCAGCGCATCAACTCGGCGCTCGAATCCGAGCGGTCCAACCTGCGCCGCGACCAAGAGCAGGCGGCCAGCGCGCGCCAGCAGACCGAAGGGCTGCTCGCCGACCTGCAGCGGCGCCTGGACAGCATCGGCGGGCGCGGCGGCGGCCATGCGGACCTGCCCGTGGGCCTGGGGCTGCAGGGCGGCGACGAGGCCGGCATGGAGGGCGGCGTGCGGTGGGTCGAGCCGGACGACGCAAAGCCCGCCGAGGGGCGCAACGGGGGGCGTGGCGCGAGCGGCGGCATGAGCTTCCCCACGAGCTTCGGCCCGGCGCAGAGCACGCTCGAAACCACCGCTGAAACCGTGGCCAACGCGGGCGCCCGCGCCGCCGGGGTCAAGAATGCCAAGCCGGTCTATACCGTGCCGACCAACTCGACGCTAATGGGATCGGTGGCGATGACGGCCCTGATCGGCCGCGTGCCGATCGACGGCACGGTCAACGATCCCTATCCGTTCAAAGTTCTGGTCGGGCCGGACAACCTGACCGCCAATGGCATCGACATTCCCGACGTGGCCGGCGCCGTGTTCAGCGGCACCGCCTCGGGCGACTGGACGCTCTCGTGCGTGCGAGGTCAGGTGCGCAGCATCACGTTCGTCTTCAACGACGGCACGATTCGCACGATCCCCGAAGACCGCGAGGGCAACCAGCAGAACAACCAACAGCGCGACGGCTTGGGCTGGATCAGCGATCCCCACGGCATTCCTTGCGTCAGCGGCGAGCGGCGCAGCAACGCCCAGCAATACCTCGGCTCGCAGGCCCTAATCACCGCGGCCGGTGCCGGTGTGGCCTCGCTCATCGAGAGTGGCAGCGGCCGCATGTCCTATGTCGGCTCGGACGGCTCCATCGGCACCGTGGGCATCACCGGCCAAGAAGCGGTCGGCCAGATTCTCGCGGGCGGTGTCCGGGACATGTCGGCCTGGGTCAACAAGCTCTACGGCCAAGCCTTCGCCGCCGTCTATGTCCAACCCGGCGCCAAGGTTGCCGTCCACCTCGAAAAGCCGCTCGCCATCGACTTCGATCCCGAAGGCCGCAAGGTCGATCACCGCGCAGGAGAAAGCCATGCCCTTGAACTTGACTAACCTGGCCCGTGGCCTAGCACTGGCCCTCGCCGTCGCGGTGCTCGCCGGCTGCGCCACCAGCAAGGAAAAGCTGTTGACCCACGGTGACCGCACGATGATGGACATCTGGCAGCAGGAGGCCGGCGACGGCGGTGGCGCAGCCGGACGGAACGCCGGCCGCCAGTTGCTCGATGCGCGCCAGAGCCTGCGTCGGCCCCTGACCGACGCCGACGTGCAGGCCGCACCTGTCGAGCAGATGCGCTACACGCGCACCGCGCGCAATGAGGTTCACCGCCAGTTCCAGCGTCTGCCCAATCCCGATCTCGTGATGTACGTGTACCCGCACCTGGCCGGCACCGACCCCGTTCCCGTGCCGGGCTACACGACGGTTTTCCCCTTGTACCAGCGCGTGCAGTACGCGATGCCTGGCGAGAGGACGGAGGACTACTGATGCGGTGGAAACTTCCATGGCCGAAGCTGGCTGCCGTCAGCGCCGAAGACACCGCCGCCGACGAGCAGCCGGACGGCTGGCAGCGCCACGTCGAGGCCTTGCAGCAAGCCGGCATCCCCGAACCCGGCGCCGCGGTCCAGGGCCGCAAGCCGGCGACCGTGGCCGACGAGCAGGCGCTGTACGACGTCGCACCGTCCTTCGTGGAACTGCTGCCCTGGGTGGAGTTCTTGCCCGAGTCGAAATCGATGCTCCTGGAGGACGGCCAATCGGTGGCCGCCTTCTACGAGCTGGTGCCGCTGGGCACCGAAGGCCGGGAACCCGGCTGGCTCGCGCATGCCCGCGACGCCCTGGAAAACGCGCTTCAGGACAGCTTCGATGAACTGGACGAGAACCCGTGGGTGCTCCAGCTCTATGCCCAGGACGAACCGAGCTTCGACCAGTACATGCAGACCTTGCGCGATTACGTGCAGCCACGTGCGCGCGGCTCGGCGTTCACCGAGTTCTACCTGCGCTTCTTCGGCCACCACCTGCGCGCTGTGGCCAAGCCCGGCGGCCTGTTCGAGGACACGGTGGTCACGCGGCTGCGCTGGCGCGGCCAGACGCGGCGCGTGCGCATGGTGGTGTACCGCCGCGCGAGCGGACAGGGACAGGCAAACCGCCGCGGCCAGACACCCGAGCAGATGCTGGGCATCGTCTGCGACCGCCTGTGCGGCGGCCTGGCGAACGCCGGCATCCAGGCCCGGCGCATGGTCGCGGCCGACGTCCACGACTGGCTGCTGCGGTGGTTCAACCCGCGCCCCACGCTGCTCGGGCCTGGGGTGGAGGACCGGGAGCGCTTCTACGCGTTGGCGCGCTATCCGGACAGTACCGAGGAAAGCGAGGCCGGCGAGATCGAGCTGGCGAGCGGGCGGGATTTCAGCCAGCGGCTGTTCTTTGGGCAGCCGCGCTCGGACGTGGCGCAAGGGGCCTGGTACTTCGACGGCATGCCGCACCGCGTGCTGATCACCGACCGGCTGCGCATGCCGCCCGGCACCGGGCACCTGACCGGCGAGACCCGCAAGGGGGACGCGATCAACACGCTGTTCGACCAGATGCCCGAGGACACCTTGATGTGTCTCACCATGGTGGCCACGCCGCAGGACGTCCTCGAATCGGACCTCAACCATCTGGCGAAGAAAGCTGTGGGCGAGACGCTGGCGTCGGAGCAGACGCTCAAGGACGTGCATGAAGCCCGCTCCCTGATCGGCAGCGCGCACAAGCTCTACCGGGGCACTCTGGCGTTCTACCTACGCGGGCGCGACGAGGCGGAACTGGATCGGCGCGGCCTGGACCTCGCGAACGTGATGCTCAACGCCGGCCTGCAGCCGGTGCGCGAGGACGACGAGGTGGCGCCGCTCAACAGCTACCTGCGCTGGCTGCCGTGCTGCTACAACCCCGGCAAGGACCGGCGCCGGTGGTACACGCAACTGATGTTCGCCCAGCACGCGGCGAACCTGTCGCCAGTATGGGGCCGCGCCCAGGGCACGGGGCATCCCGGCATCACGATGTTCAATCGCGGCGGCGGCCCGATTACGTTCGACCCCTTGAACAGGTTGGATCGGCAGATGAATGCCCATCTGTTTCTATTTGGCCCCACCGGCTCGGGGAAGTCCGCCACGCTCAACAACCTGCTGAACCAGGTGACGGCCATCTACCGGCCGCGGCTTTTCATCGTGGAAGCCGGCAACAGCTTCGGCCTGTTCAGCGACTTCGCCAGGCGCCTGGGCCTGACCGTGAACCGGGTCAAGCTGGCCCCCGGATCGGGCATCAGCCTGGCGCCGTTCGCCGACGCACGCCGGCTGATCGAAACGCCCAGCGACGTACAGACGCTCGATGCCGACGCGCTGGACGAAGACCTGCCCCCCGATGCCTCGGCCATGGAAGCGGACGAGCAGCGCGACGTGCTGGGCGAACTGGAGATCACAGCGCGGCTGATGATCACGGGCGGCGAAGACAAGGAAGAAGCGCGGATGACGCGGGCCGACCGCTCGCTGATCCGCCAGTGCATCCTCGACGCCGCCGAACATTGCGTGGCCGAAAAGCGCACCGTGCTCACGCGCGACGTGCGCAACGCGCTGCGCGCCCGTGGCCAGGACCCGACGCTGCCCGAGATGCGGCGCGTGCGGCTGCTGGAGATGGCGGACGCGATGGACATGTTCTGCCAAGGCACGGACGGCGAGATGTTCGACCGTGACGGCACGCCGTGGCCCGAGGCCGACATCACGCTGGTCGATCTGGCGACCTATGCCCGCGAGGGCTACAACGCGCAGCTCTCCATCGCCTACATCAGCCTGATCAGCACGGTGAACAACATCGCCGAGCGCGACCAGTACCTGGGCCGGCCGATCGTCAACGTGACCGACGAAGGTCACATCATCACCAAGAACCCGCTGCTCGCGCCCTATGTCGTGAAAATTACAAAAATGTGGCGCAAGTTGGGCGCCTGGTTCTGGCTGGCGACGCAAAACATCGACGATCTGCCGCGCGCCGCAGAGCCCATGCTCAACATGATCGAGTGGTGGGTGTGCCTGTCGATGCCGCCGGACGAAGTGGAGAAGATCGCCAGGTTCCGCGAACTCTCGCCGGCGCAGAAGGCGCTGATGCTCTCCGCACGCAAGGAAGCGGGCAAGTTCACCGAGGGCGTCATCCTCTCCAAGAGCATGGAAGTGCTGTTCCGCGCCGTGCCGCCAAGTCTCTACCTCGCGCTCGCGCAAACCGAGCCCGAGGAGAAGGCAGAACGCTACCAGCTCATGCAGCAGCACGGCGTCAGCGAGCTGGATGCCGCCTTCAAGGTGGCTGAGAAGATCGACCGGGCACGTGGCATCGAGTCGCCGACCCTGGACCTGCCCTGAATCTGCCGTACACCGGAGAACGCCATGGAACAGAAACGCCCATCCATTCCGATGCAGGTACAGGCGTTCCGCCGTCGGCGCTGGAGGCTCAGCTGGCCCTGGGTGTTGGCCGCCGTGCTGGTAGCGCTGCTGCTGATCTGGCTCGTGTCCCGCTATTCTGGCAAGTCCACTCCCCAGACTTCAACGCCGGTCAGCGTGACGCAGGTGGCCGGGCCTCCGTGGCAGATGGGAAATCCGGAAGGGCGTTTCACGCTGACGCTCTACGCGGACCTCGAATGCCCGTTCTGCCGATCCTATTTCCCAGTGCTCAAGCGTTGGGTGGCCGGCAACGCGGACGTGGCCTTGCAATGGCACCACCTCCCGTTGGCCGCGCATGAGCCGGCCGCGTCTGCCGAAGCGAGCCTGGCGGAGTGCGCCGGCGAATCTGGCGGCCATGCCGCCTTCTGGCAGGCTGTCGAGTGGGTCTATGCCCACACGCGCAGCGACGGCCAGGGCTTGCCCGAGGACCTGCGGTACCCCGACCTTACGCCAGCCATCGAGCAGTGTCTGGCGAGCGAACGGCCCGAGGCGCCGATCCGCACCCAGACGGCGGAAGCCACGAGCAGCGGCGTGACCGCCACGCCGTCGCTGCGGCTGCACGATCGCGAAACCGGCAAGGCGATCCTACTGCAGGGTCCGATCGAGGGCGATGCCTTGCTGTCGGCCATGGACATGCTCGCGGCCGGCGATCCCGCCGCCACACCTACTACATCGGAAATGCCTGCCGACGTCGTCGGCGACATGCCCAGGTAGCCCCGGTCTTCAAGGCTACGGCGCAGTCCACTGCGCTGACCGAAACCCGTTCGCCTCGCATCCTGGCCGCGAACGATCACCGCTGCCGCGGTGATGGATGCACCTTGTTCGTTCCCCAGGAGGGCTTGCCCTCCCAGGGCGCGCGCCCTCCGATCTCACCGTCTGGAGGTTCGCCATGTCTTTCGTCGTCAATGACTCCTGCCTGGAGTCGCTTTCCGCCATCGCTGCCCAACACGAGGACTGGATCATCCAGCAAGCCATTGCACTGCTGGAGAAGCGGGTTTTCAAAGCGGGTGCGAAACTCCTCGACCCCACGGCCGTGCGCGACTACCTGCGCGTGAAGCTGGTCGCCGAGCCCAATGAGATATTCGCCGCGGTGTTCCTGGACAGCATGCACCAGGTGCTGGCCTACGAGCCGTTGTTCAGGGGCACGATCAACTCGACTTCGGTCTATCCGCGTGTCGTCGTGCAGCGTGTGCTGGAGTTGAAGGCCGCCGCGGTGGTCTTCGCGCACCAGCACCCCTCGGGCATTTCCGAGCCGTCGAGCGCGGATCGCATGCTGACCCAGCAACTGCAGGCCGCGCTGGCGCTCATCGATGTGCGGGTACTGGACCACATCATCGTCGGCCAGGGTGCCCCGTTCTCCTTTGCGGAGTCCGGCCTGCTGTAAGGGTTGCACTGCTTCGTTGATCAGCGCGGAGGCTTCGGCCTCCGCTTTTTTCTTTGCGGCGACGCAAGCAGGTATGCGGGGTGGCCGCGATGCGCATTGTTTGTTGGGGCCGCCTGGGGTTCGGCGTTTGACTATGGCCCTGATCAACTTCCGGGGCACATGACATGCCAGCAGCTTTTACCCGGTTCGCACCAGGCTGGCGAACCCTTGGCCTGGCCGTGGCGCTGCCGACGTCTCTGGCGGTGTTCAGCCCGGCCACCTTCGCCGCCGACGTGGTGGTCGTCACCGACAGCCGCCACCCGGTCAAGACCATGGGCGGCGAGCGACTGATCGAGTTGGGCGAAACGCCCCGGATCGAGGCCGAGCTTTCCGCGAATCTTCCAGCCGACCCTGAGCGGGCAGCAGCCATCGTCCGGCAACGCCTGAAGCAAGGCGGCACCGATCTTCAGCGCCGCATCGGCACCGCCTACCAGGGCGTCACCGACGCATGGAGTTTGGGTGTCACGACCATCCCGGCCGTCGTGGTGGATCAACGCTTTGTGGTCTATGGCGAGCCGGACGTGGCCCGGGCCGTCGCGCGCATCGAGCAACACCGGAGGACGCAGCCGTGACCCATCGCCCATTCGACCTGCTGCGCCGCCTGCGCGTCGCCGTGGCCTCGCTGCTGCTGATCAGCGCCACGGGCAGCTACGCCTTGAACACCGCCACCATCGTGTCCTCCGTCATGTCGCCGGACTGCCTGGAGTACCGGGTGGTGGGCATCTGCTACTGGCTCTACTGCACCTGGACGGGCTGCACGGTGCGCACATCCACCAAGGTCCGGCACTACGTGCCCGATGCGGTCGTCTCCAGCTACAGCAACACCGGAGAGAACCCCTGGGTCGAGGTGCAGGCGATGAGCACGCCCAACCCATCCGCACAGGCAGGTGGGGATGGGACCACGAACGAAGACCACGACAACAACCTCGCCAAATTCAAGAACAGCGATGTCATCGGCCATCCTGGCGGCGAGGTATTCAACCAGTTCGCATCGTCGTCGGGCTATTTCTGCCAAGGCGCGGGCACGGCCTTCATGCCGTATCTACTCAGCACCCTGGACACGCTGGCTTGGCGCTACAACGTGCCTGAAATGGCCTACCCGGAGGCGTTGATTCCGGGCATGCGCGAGGTCGGTGCGCGCACCACGATGAACCTCTGGGGCAATGTCTATCCGCGCGGCGGCTTCCTGCATCAGACCGATGACTACAAATCCGGGGCCGTCGTGGCCCAGCGCGCCGGTGATGTCGTCACGCGCCGCGGGCAGATCCACGTGTACCAGCCGCTGCTTGCCAACGCCCGCGACGGCTACTGGCCGGCCGGCGCGCTGATGGAGGGTGATGCCTCTACGGGCAAGTGGCAGGAGCTGACGCCGCGCCTGTCCAACACCTGCGTGGTGTTCCCGCACAGCGGCACGCTGACCCAGGCCCAACAAGGCGACTACGCCTGGGCGCTGTGGCGTCCCTATGCGTGCTGCGAACGCCGCGGGCAGGTGTTCCTGGGCAGCGTCGATTTCCTCTGAGGTGCCACGATGAAGCGTCCTGAATCGATGAACCTTTCCGCCAAGGCGTGCCGCCTGCTGCGCCCGAAGGCGCTGGCCGGCCCGCTCGCTCTGGTCTGCGGCCTGGCGTGGGCGCAGGTCGGATACCAGAACAGCGGCCCCGTCCTCGGCGATGACGTCATGTACTCGATCGGCGGTGGCAGTGCGGTGTCCATGGGCCGCGCGGCCGGCATGCGCTCCATCGGGGTCGGCGTGGGGTGGAACAGCAACCTGATCTGCGGCGACATGAGCATCCAGACCACGCTGCGCAATCAGCTCAACGGCATCACGAACGGCTTTCAGCAGATCATGAGCAACGTGATCCAGAGCGCGACCAGCGCGGTTGCATCGCTGCCGGCGCTGATCATTCAGCGCGCCGATCCGGGCCTGTACAACCTGCTGACCAACGGCGTGCTGCAGGCGCGGCTGGACTTCGACCGCTCCAAGCTGACGTGCCGCGCCATGGCGGAGAAGATGGCCGAGACTGCGGGTGGCCAGCTTGGCTGGAGCCAGATGGCCGAAGGCATGGCCTTGCGTGACGCGGTTGGCAGCAACGATGCCGTGTCGGCCGTCGAGCAGGCCGAGACGCGCCGCGGCAACGACGGCCTTCCCTGGGTGGGCGGCAGCAATGCCGGTGGCGCAGGCCAGTCCGCCATCCGCGTGGTCGGCGACGTCACCCGCGCGGGCTACAACCTGGTCAACGGGCGCGGCGTGACGGACACATCCTCCATCGCGTCCACCAGTTGCGCGAGCCTGTCCTGCCAGACCTGGACGTCGCCGCAGCAGGCGACCGAATGGGCCACCCGGGTCCTCGGGGAACAGGTGCAGCGCACGTGCGATTCCTGCACCAAGACCGAGACGGTGCCCGGCGTCGGGCTGACGCCGCTGATCCAGGAGGAGTACGAAGCCAAGCTGGAAGTCTTGCAGGAACTGGTTTCCGGCGTGCGCAACACCACCTTCGAGAACTTGCGCGAGGCCGGCAGCACGTCGCTGCCGATCACGCGCGGCGTCATCGAGGCGCTGCGCGACGAGCCGGACCAGGACCTGCTGGCGCGGCGCCTCGCGTCCGAGGTGGCGCTTTCGTCGGTGCTGGAGAAGGCACTGCTGCTCCAGCGCACGCTGCTCACCGGCAAGAAAGAGCCCAACGTGGCAGCCAACGAGTTGGCAGTCGAGGCCGTGAACCACGAGAGCGACACGCTCGACCGGGAGATCCGCAACCTCAAGACCGAACTTGAACTGCGGCGCGAGCTGGCGAACAACTCGCCGATGGCCATCATCCAGCGCCATGGCACGCGCGCGGCAGGCTCGCGCGGCATCTATGAGGGCGATCCGGTGCCCGACCGCCTCGACCAGTTGCAGAAGGGCAATCCGGGAGGCCGGCCATGAGCGCGGAGCGCATGGCCTGGCGCCCCTTGCGCTGGCTCATCAGCCGGCGTGCGGCGAAAGCACTGCTGTGGGCGGCCGTGATCGTCGCCGCTGCGGTGGGCGCCAACATCGCCGGCATCTATCTCGTTGGCAGCGTGGCCGGCTGGGAGCGGTGGCTCGCGGCCGCATCGGGCTACTTCTTCGTGTGGCGGTTGTTCCTGTACGGGGCGACGGCCTGCGGCTGGGTCTGGATGCGGCGGCGGCTGCTGGCGCGCGAGGACAGCACGCTGGCCCGACGCCGGCTGATTCGCGCTGAGGTCGCCGGCATTGTTGCCATCGTGGCGCTGGAAGCCAGCCTGTTGATGCAGGCCGCTTGAGGGGATCGAGGCCATGACGCTTTTCACGACCGACTACCTGGAGTACTACCTAACCCTCGTGTCCTGGATCGTCAACAACGGCATCTGGGCGGTCCTCGTATCCAGCGGGGTATTCGCGCTGCCTTTCGTCGCCATCATCGTGCAGGAGTGGTTGAAGGCCCGTGCGGAAGGCGCCGACGAGGGCAACAAAGGCGTGCTGAGCGCCGCCCGCATCGAGAACCGGGTCTTCGTCGCCATCGTGGTGGTGATGTTCGCCGGCATTCCGTTCATCGACGTGGACCTGAACACCATCCAGTACGACAGCTCGCGCTCGGCCCAGTGCCAGGTCAGCGTGGCGCAGCCCGGGGATACCGGCTGGTCGCAGTCCTTCAGCACCATCAACAACCAGTCGGCGAAGGTGCCGGTGTGGTGGGCGTTCATGCACGCGCTCTCGCGCGCCGTCACGGGCGCTTCGGTGGCAGCGATCCCGTGCGGCACGGACCTGCGGCAGATGCGCATGGAGATCGACGCTACGCGCATCGATGACCCGGTGCTGGCTCAGGAAGTAGCGGATTTCTCGCGGGATTGCTATGGGCCTGCACGGGCCAAATTGTTCATGCAGCGCCCTCAGCTCGATGAGCAGCAGATGCACGACGTGACCTGGATCGGATCGCGGTTCTTCACCGACACGAACGGCTACTACGACACATACCGTTCCAGCACCCCACGCGAGGACTGGCCCTATGACAGCACCCGCGACGCAGGGCTTGCGCAGGTGGCCAGCGGTGGCGGCTACCCGACCTGCCGCCAGTGGTGGAGCGATGGAAGTAACGGCCTGCGGGCACGCCTGCTGGGTCAGGTGGACCCGAGCCTGTTGAGTCGCCTGGCGGGCTGGGCCGGGTTCCTGAGCCGGGCCGAGGTGGACGACTCGGTGATCCGAGCCATCGCGTCACCGCGGCAGCAGAAGTTGAACCAGGGCAGCGTCTATACGGACTACGGAGGCCAGATCGACAAGACCTTGCCGAACATCGTGACACGGGCCACGGGAGACGTTGGGATGGCCGTCGGCGCGATTGCCGCGTTTCCCGCCATGGACGTCGTGAGACAGTCTCTACCCATGGTCCTCGCCTTGCTCAAGATGGCGCTGGTCATCTGCATCCCGCTCGTGCTGGTCGTGGGCACCTATGACCTGAAGACGGTCGTCACGGTCAGCGTCGTGCAATTCGCGCTGTTCTTCGTGGATTTCTGGTTCCAGCTCGCTCGCTGGATCGACAGCACTATCCTCGATGCGCTCTATGGCTGGGGCTTTGGCTGGAACCGGCCACACACGAACTTCGACCCGCTGGTGGGGCTGAACAATGCGTTCGGCGACATGCTCTTGATGTTCGTCGCGGGCACGATGTTCCTGGTGCTGCCAGGATTCTGGCTGGCAAGCCTGACCTGGGTTGGAATTCGGGCGGGACATGCCATTCAGGGGTTGTCGGACGGCAGCAAGAGCGCCGGCCAAGCCGGGGGCAAGGGGGCTGGGGCACTCACGGGAGGCAAGCTGAAGTAGCCCGGAGTCCGTCAGTCGTCGGTGTACAACTCGTGCGACGTATCGTTGTACAGATTGGGATCGTAGCCCGGTGTCTTGCGCAGTTCTGTGAGATCGGTGAAAGGCCACTCGTCCTCGTCAGAGGTATTGGCAGCAGCAGCCCACGCCGCCGCCACGACGCCCAACAACACGAGTGCGAACCAAAAAGCAACGTAGAGCAGCAATCCCACCACAGACAGCTTGACCACCCACACGAGCGCGGTGGCAACGGCCGCCGGCACCCCCTTGGACACCAACCAGTTCGACGCCCGACGTTCGCCGCGCGCGTAGGCGCGCCATCCGCGGCCAAAGGTGCGGCCGAGGCGTTCTGCGGTGCTGATGCGGGTCGTGGTGTTCATGGTCGTCTCCTGCTACAGAGGGATGCCTATTCCAGTTTGGTCCATTTCATTCTGTTTGGGGCTTCAATGTGCTCTCTTGCCGCTTCAGGACGCTTCGTCATCCGGTTCCACCGGCCCGGGATCAGGCTCCACGCCGACGCGATACGTGGCAACGAAGCGCGGCCAGTCCACATGGTCCACCAGGTCGATGTCATCGACAACGCCGACTCTTGCTGCCGCACGCTCGAACAGGGCGATGCTCTTGGCGGGATAGTTGTTGCGCGACGGATAGAGCACCCCGTCGAACAGCGGCTGGCCATCATCGCCGAGCATCGCATGCACCTGGGCGGACACCTGCTGCGTGTGCGTGTAGTCGCGGCTGGCCAACTGTTCCAGGTTCAGGCCGAAGTAACCCGCCATGACACCCTCGGCCGTGAGATCGGCCAAGCGCACGTCGTCCAGGACCCCCACGGCCCGCACGAGCCGGCTCTCGACTTCCTTCAGCGCAATCGAGCGCTTCTCGTCCGCCAGCCACTGGTGCTTGTGAAACACCGACTCCATCAGCGCCGTGGACAGGTCGCGGCCCAGGTAGAGCACGCCGTAGGTCCGCGCCGGGTCGTCGTAGCGATTGGTGCCGCTGCGGCCATAGTACAGCGGGCTGCCCCGATAGACGACGCGGCTCACATGCTGGAGCAGTTCACCCGCATCGATCAAGAACAAGGGCAGTTCGCGGCTCATGGCGGTCTTGCCTCAATGCACCTGGACGCCCAGCACGTTGAACACCGCTTCGGCCACGTCATCGATTGTGCCATGCGTCACCGCATCCACCGGCGAGCGTCCGCCCAAGCCTTCGAGCGGTTCGGATAGTGCGCGGTAGATCGTCCAGTGGTCGATGCCCTCGACCTCTTGAAGCACGGTTTGGGTCAACTGCTGCTTCACCGGGTCGAGCTGCCAGTCGGGCAGCTTCTGGCCGCGCGGCCCCACATTCAGCGCCAGCAGCCGGCGCGCGAGGATGTCCTTGTAGATCTGCTGGCGCGACTTGTCCGCCAGCTTGGCGTACTCGGGGATCGGCAGGTTGTGCGGCTGGTTGAAGGATTCCAGCAACACGGCGCGGCCTCGCTGGACGTCGGTTTCAGTCGGGGTCCAGCGCGTTTCGGTGCGCAGCGCGGCCGCCTTGCGCGCCAGGGCCTGCTCCACCGTTTCGCCTTCGAGGTTGGCTGGCAGTTTTACCGCCTCCACGCGCTCGTGAATGAACGCCTGCAACTCGGCCGCGAAAGCCGGCGCATCCCGGATTTCAACGGTATCCGCGAAACGGCGCACGTCCTCCACGGTGACGCGCGGCAGACGATCGGCAATGAATTCAATGGCGGTGGGCATGGTCATCTCCCAAGCAGGTTTGAGACAGGATTCACTCTAGTCGCCCTTGTCGCATTTGTCAACTTAGTCGCCTGAGCGAGAGCCTACCTGCCGGGGGTAGCGTCCCCGCAGCATAGGCAGGGGCCAGCGCCAGGTCTCCGTCCAATCCATTCGTGCGGGTTCCACATTGACGCTGGAGACGCAACCCAGGCCCGGCTATACCGAAACGGTTAAAGGCCAAAGGGCCGAAACGGCAAGGGAATGGGGTGCAAGGGGAAAGGCCCTACCTCGAAAAGGCGAAAAGGCCTCCCGGCCGGCCCCCCAGAGGACACCCGCATGCTCTCCCTGTTCCAGCGAAAACGGCCCCCGGTCGCTGCCCCGTCGCCAGCGCCCGCCACCGACCTCCCGAAAGGGTTGCTGCGGCCCGAATCGGCCGCATCGCTGCTGGCAACACCGCGCCGGCAGAAGCTGCTGGAACACATCTGGCAGCGCACGTCGCTGTCGCGGCGGCAGTTCGCCACCCTATACCGCACGCCGCTGGAGCACTACGCCGAGTTGGTCCAACAATTCCCCGCATCGGAAAGCCATCACCACGCTTACCCCGGCGGCATGCTGGATCACGGGTTGGAGATCGTCGCCTATGCGCTCAAGCTGCGGCAGTCCCATCTGCTGCCCATTGGCGGCAGTCCCGAAGACCAGGCGGCGCAGTCTGAAGCCTGGACTGCCGCAGTCGCTTATGCCGCGCTGCTGCACGACATCGGCAAGATCGCCGTCGATCTGCACGTCGAACTGTCCGACGGCTCGCTGTGGCACCCCTGGCACGGCCCGCTGCACCAGCCATACCGCTTCCGCTACCGCGACGATCGGGAATATCGGCTCCACAGCGCCGCGACAGGTTTACTCTACCGTCAACTGCTCGACCGTGATGCCCTGGACTGGCTCAGTGGCTATCCCGACCTGTGGGGACCGCTGCTCTACGTCCTGGCCGGCCAGTACGAGCGCGCCGGCGTGCTGGGCGAACTTGTCGTGCAGGCCGACCGGGCTTCGGTGGCCCAGGAACTGGGCGGCGATCCGGCCCGCGCCATGGCTGCACACAAGCATGCGCTGCAGCGCAAGTTGCTCGACGGGCTGCGCTACCTGCTCAAGGAACAGTTGAAGCTGAACCAGCCGGAAGCCTCCGATGGCTGGATCACCGAGGATGCCTTGTGGCTGGTAAGCAAGACGGTCTCGGACAAGCTGCGTGCGCACCTGCTGTCACTAGGCGTCGACGGCATCCCCGCGAGCAACACCGCCGTCTTCAACGTGCTGCAGGATCACGGCATGTTGCAACCGACGCCGGACGGCAAGGCGGTCTGGCGCGCGACCGTGACCAGCACGACTGGCTGGTCCCACTCATTCACCCTGCTGCGTCTCGCTCCCGCGCTGATTTGGGAGTCTGGAGAGCGGCCAGCGCCCTTCGCAGGGGCAGTGGCAATCGACGGGACACCGGCACCCAACAATGCCGATGCCTTGGTGCCCTCGCCGGCAATGACGGCAAAGCCAGCCACCGACGATCAAGAGTCCCTTCCATGGGAGGGCGTCGACGCCGCGACTCCGGTTCACTTGCCTGCCGCACAAGCCGCACCCGATGTCATGGAGGACCTGCTGGCGATGGTAGGAATCGGCGATTTGCTTGTTCCCCAACAGGATGCGGAAGCCGTCTCGGGCGACGCACCCGCCGCTGGCCCTCAAACGCCACCGCCAACCTCGATGGTGCCCGTGCCGTCATCAGCGCCGGTGCCCACGTCCTCGTCGGCGCAGCCATCGGGCGAGCACTTCATGGCGTGGCTGAAACAAGGTATCGCTACCCGCCGGCTGGTCATCAACGACGCGAAGGCGCTCGTGCATACGGTGGGCGACACGGCCTACCTGGTCAGCCCCGGGGTATTCCAACGCTACGCACAAGAACACCCCCAGGTCGGGACTCTCGCCAAGCAGGAGAACCAGCAGGATTGGCAATGGGTACAAAAGCGCTTCGAGCGCCTGCAACTGCATCGCAAAAAGCCCAGGGGCCTGAACATCTGGACGTGCGATGTCACAGGCCCCAGGAAGTCCCGCCGCCTGTATGGCTATCTATTGCACGATGTTCGGCTCCTGTTCGCAGAGCCACCACCGAACAATCCTTACTTGTCACTTCTCGCGTAACCGGCGGCTCAAGAGCCGTCCAAAAATGCGACGCGGCGGACCAATCCGCAACGGCGCGAATCAGAACGTCGATATCGCTTGACCTCAAGTTTTGAGGCTTTGTAATGCCGCCGAGGTCGGTTTGCGCGCGCGTTCTGCGACGAGACGAGAAGCCGACAACCAACGGGATTCGATCTCTGCCGCATCTGTCGCTCATGGTCTTGCGCTGCCAAGAAAGCAGCGTCAGGGGACAGCGTGCAGCGCGATCGCGCTCGCTTCATTCGCTTTACGACCTGACCACGGAACCTGTTCAGATGACGACTTCCAGCTCCGACCCTCGCGGCGTGCGCCTGCTTTGGATACTGATCTCCCTCAGCGCGATGGCGCTCGCAGGTTGTAAAGAGAACGCCGGAGCTGGCGCCGGAGGCCATCCACCGCCGCCGCAAGTCAGCGTCGCGCAGGTCGAGATCAAGCCCATCACGTAATGGGACGAATACAACGGACGCATCGAAGCCATCGAGAGCGTCGAGCTGCGCCCACGGGTGTCTGGCTACGTCGAGCGGGTCGCCTATCGCGAAGGAGACGAGGTCAAGAAGGGCGATGTGCTCTTCATGATCGATGCCCGAAGCTACCGCGCGGAACTGGCCCGGGCCCAGGCGCAATTGACCCGGGCGCGCAGCGAAGCCGGCCGCAGCAGAAGCGAGGCGCAACGTGCCAAGGTGCTGGTCGAGCAGCAGGCTGTCTCCACCGAGGCCTGGGAGCAGCGCCGCGCCGCTGACGAGTCCGCGCAGGCTGAGGTGCAGGCCGCGCAGGCTGCGGTGGAGACGGCGCAGTTGAACCTGGAGAGGACCCAAGTGCGCTCGCCCATCAACGGGCGCGCCAGCCGTGCCCGCCTTACCGCAGGCAACCTGGTGGCCGCCAGCGATGCAGCCAGTGTGCTAACCACCATCGTGTTCCAGGACAGGGTCTATACCTACTTTGAGGCCGATGAGAAGGCGTTCCTGCGCTACTCGCGCATGGCGCGCAAGGGAGAGCGCCCCAGCGAGCGAGGCGGCCAGCTGCCGGTCCAGATCGCCCTGGCGGACAAGGCGGACTTCTCTCACACCGGCACGGTGGACTTCCTCGACAACCAGGTGGACCGGGGCAGCGGCACGATCGCCGTGCGCGCGGTGCTGGACAACAAGGATCGCGTTTTCACGCCGGGCCTCTATACCCGCGTGCGACTGGTCGGCAGCGGCGAATTCTCGGCCGTGTTGATCGACGACAAGGCGGTGCTGACCGACCACGACCGTAACTACGTCTACATCGTAGACAAGGATGGACTGGCGCAGCGACGTGATGTGAAACTGGGTGGCAGTTCCCATTGGCTGCGCATCGTGCGAGGGGGGCTGGCGGCGGGCGACCGCGTGATCGTCAACGGCGCGCAGAAGGTGTTCTTGCCGGGCATGCCTGTGCAGGCCACGGCGGTGCCCATGGTGGCTGCTGCGGCGCCCGCGTCCGCCACCAAATGAAGCACCACGCCGGAGCGCGCCACCGATCGGACGTATCACACAACGAGCGGCGCGGCGCGCTTCCCCCTGGACTCCTTTCAAGGTATTAGCCCATGGACCTCTCCAAGTTCTTCATGGACAGGCCGATCTTCGCGGCTGTGCTGTCGATCGTCATCTTCGTCTCGGGCCTGCTCGCGATCCCGGCGCTGCCGATCAGCGAATATCCCAAGGTCGTGGTGCGCGCCGTGTATCCGGGCGCCAACCCCAAGGTGATTGCCGAGACCGTGGCGACACCCCTGGAGGAGCAGATCAACGGCGTCGAAGGCATGATGTACATCAAGTCTGTCGCCGGCTCCGACGGCGTGCTGGTGACCACGGTCACCTTCCGTTCTGGCATCAACGCCGATGACGCGACGGTGCGGGTACAAAACCGCGTCGCCCAGGCTCAGGCCCGGCTGCCCGCGATGTGGTGCGCCAGGGCATCACCGTCCAAAAGCAGTCCCCCGCCTTCCTGATGGTGGTGCACCTGACATCGCCCGATAAGCAGTACGACACGCTGTACCTTCGCAACTACGCCCGGCTGCACGTCAAGGACAGTTGCACATCGAGCCGCGCAAGACCGACAACGAGTAGTCCTGTCCCAAGCAGTCGGGCGTCCCGGCGTGCCGCCGTCGCGCTGTCGTGCTGCGCATTGAGCCTCGCTGCGCGAGTCTCGCCCCTGTCGGGCTTCCATCGCTGGCGCCTCCGGCCCGGCTCGCTGATCCGTGCCTGCGCGCTCCGCTTGCCGAAAACCGGCGTGCGTGGGTGGCGTGAGGGGGCGGTCTTGCTGTGTCCCTTCGCCGACGACCACGCCGCGCAGGAAGCCACGTTCTATGGTGCGCCGGAATGGCAGCGCAGCCCGTCCAAGCTGCGCGAGCGCCTGACCGAGCGCGAAATCGACGCCGCGCACGCGCTGGTGCGCTTCGTCGGGCTGGACGCCTACCGGCAAGCAGGCGGCGGCATCCGCCGCGACCTGTTCGCGGAAGGCGATGCCGGAACCTACCTCACCGATACCGCAGTGCTGGAAACGCTCGTGCGCGACAAGCTGGCAACGCTGGCCGAGGACGTGCGCGCCGAGGGCTGGGCATGGGTGGAGGCCGTGCCGCATCTGGCCTACGAGGAACGGCAGGCGTTCCAGAACGCCCCGCGCCACCGCCGCGAGCCGACCACCCGCGAGGCCCGCCGCATCGCCTCGCTGGAAACCCGCCTCGAAAAGATCGACGCCGAACTGGAAGAAGCCTGCGACGCCGAGGACGAGGCCAAGGCCGAGAAGCTGGAACAGCGGCGCGATCAGGTGGTCGGAGAACTGCAAGACGCGGAGAATGCCTTGCAAGGCTACGCCCCCGAAGTGCGCGAGGTGGCCGGTGCCATCGTCACCATCGACCGCAACGGCGAGGCTGTTATTCATCGCGGCCTGCTGCGCGAAGCCGAGGCCAAGGCGCTGCGCACGCTGGAAAAGCTGCGGCGCGGCTTCGGCAGCACCGAAGGCGAAGCCGCCAACGAGGAGCACGAGGACGCCGACGACCCGCCCAAGGCCGCGAGCCTGTCCGACCAGCTGGCGCAGCGGTTGAGCGCCCACCGCACGGCGGCGCTGCAAATCGAAGTGGCCCGGCATCCGCACGTCGCGCTGGCCGCGCTGGTGCATGGCATGGTGCAGAAGGTTTTGCAGGACAGCTACCACGGCCACGACCTGCCGCTGGGCGTGAGCCTGAAAGTGCAAGACCGGCTGGAAGGCATGGCCCCGGACTGGCCGGAGTCGCCCGCCGCTGTGGCGCTGCGCGAACTGCAACAGGTAGCCGGGGAAGCCTTGCCGGAGGACAGCGCCGAACTGTTCGCCGCGCTGCTGGCGAAGTCGCAAGACGAACTGGTGCGGCTGCTGGCCGTGTGCGTGGCTTCCACGGTGGACGTGGTGACGCCCCGTGCCACGCCGCACCAGCCCGGCGCAGAACTGGCGCAGGCCGTGGGCCTCGACATGGCCGCATGGTGGAAGCCGACCGCAGAAGGCTACTTCAAGCACGTTTCCAAGGCCGTGATTCTGGATGCCGTGGGCGCGTTTGCACCGGAATTCGTCACCCGGCTGGCGAAGCTCAAGAAGGCCGACATTGCCAGCGAGGCCGAGCGGCTGGCCGATGGCACCGGCTGGATGCCCGCCATCTTCAAGGCCGAAGGCCCGCAGGAGGCCGCGCAGGAAGAAGGCCCGGAGCAGGACGCCCCGGAGGATACCGAGGCAATGGCGGATGAACCCGCCGAGGCACTGGCCGCTTGACCCGCGCCGAAGGCAAGCGCCCCGGCCTCGACCGGGGCGCTTCGCTTTGTGTGGTGGCGCATCGAGACGAAGGAATAACCGCGATCAGCACCGCGCCCCCCCCGGGCCGCCCCGGGCCGCGGGGGCGCCGAATCCGGGTGGCACCCTGGGCGCGCCCGGTGTTAAACGCCCATTGCCGGATTAAAAAGCCCCCACCAGACGGGGGGCGAGCGGGCGCGCGGTT
>NZ_JBRREC010000024.1:0-48388 GCF_056760015.1 Stenotrophomonas sp. STEN029
TCCAGCAATGGCCGGATCACCTCGAACTGCTCGCGCTTGATGTCGCTGGGGTAGCCTTTTCTCACCCAGCGAGCTTCTCACATCAAGAGGGCGAGACTTTGAACACGTTCTCAGGCGGCACGTTACCTACATTCCTCCCAATCCCCGCGCGGGCTTTCCGCCGATCTACCTCACGTTCCAAGTCCTGCGGAATTGATTTATGTGTCCGTGCTCGCCGCGCACCGATGCGGCAGACCACGTGATTTCGTGAATACCAATTCCGAGGACAACCATGTTTACTCCCTTTTTTGGCGCCCCCGAGGGGCGCCCGTCGGCGTACGGCCGAGGCACAACGCCGGCCTCGATGCGAGTGCATCGTCTGAAAGCTATCAGCATCGCGTTGGCGGGCAGTGCGCTTGTCTCGCCTGTAGCCTACGCCCTCGATTTTGCTGAGGCACGCCTTATCGCGGAGCAGCAGAGCCCACGCATAAGCGCGCAGCAGTTGCAGGTTAACGTCGCCGAATCCGTGCAGAAGGCAGCAGGCTCGCTGCCCGACCCCAAGCTCTCGCTCGGCATCGAAAACTACCCCATCAGCGGCATGGATCGCTGGAGCATGACGCGCGAATCCATGACGATGCAGCGCTTGGCGCTCATGCAGGAAGTGCCCAACAGGGCCAAGCGCGACGCCCAGGTCGCCAGCGCGCAGGCGCGTGTGGATCGAGAACGCGCGGCGCTGGTTTTGCAGCGATTGCAGATCCGCCAGGAACTCAGCCTGGCGTGGATCGCCGCGCAGGCGGTGGAGCAACGGGAGATACTGCTGACGGAACTGCTCGCGGAGAACCAGCGCCTGCAAGACAGTCTCCCCGCTCGCGTCGCCGGCGGCACCGCCCAGGCTGGCGATCTGTTGGTCGCGGAACAGGAGGCGCTGACACTCACGGACCGCCGTGACGATCTACAGCGGGACCGGGCCAAGGCCAGGGCCGCGTTGCGGCGCTGGGTGGGCTCCAGGGCCGACGAAGCACTGCAAGGCGATCCAGGCCCGCTCACTCGCCCCGTCGCGCAACTGCGCACAGAACTGGCGAATCACGCGGAGCTTGAACTCTATCCGGCGATGCAAAGCATGGCCCGGGCCGAGTCCCGCGAAGCCCAATCAGAGACCCGCGGCGATTGGGCCTGGGAGATAGCCTATAGCCGGCGTGATCGCCGATGGGGCGACATGGTGTCATTTCAGGTGACATTCGATCTGCCTTGGCAGAAGGATCGACGCCAAGTGCCCATGATCGAGGCAAAACGGCACGAGTTGGAACGTCTGGACGCCGAACGCGAAGACGTGGCGCGGCGGCATTTGCAGGAGCTGGACGACAGCGCCGCCGAACTCCAAGCGTTGAACAGCCAGATCGACCGCCTGCAGACCGCCGGCTTGCAACTGGTACGGAACCGAGCGGCGCTTGCATTGAGCAACTACCGATCCGCCAAGGGGGACCTGAGCGCTGTGCTCAGTGCACGCGCCCAGGTGCTGGAGACGCGCATGCGTCTGATCGACCTTGGAGCGCAGCGCGACAGCCTCGTCGCCCGACTGAACAGCCTGATCGCGGACTGAGTGGAGACCCTCGCCATGAATACCTCTTCGAGAAACATCCTTGCCGGCTTGACGCTGGTTGCTGCCGGTATTGCCGTTGGATGGGGCGTCGCCCAATGGCGCGCCGGCCACCTCAGCGGCTCCCCCGCTGCCAACGTCTGTTGGCGCGCACTTAAAACTGACCCAGGCTGCGCGTTGAACTTTGACCCACCCGGTGTACGGGGCTGAGGGTATCAGTTGGTGGTCTGGGTGGTGGCCTCCTTTGCCCTGATTCTGGCTTTGGTCTTGTTGGCGGCGGTGCTGTTGCGCAGCCGCCAGGAGTCGTTGCCGGTCTCCAGGATGTGGCAGTGGTGGGTGATGCGATCCAGCAGCGCGGTGGTCATCTTGGCGTCGCCGAACACCTGACCCCATTCGGAGAAGGCCAAGTTGGTGGTGATGGCGAGGCTGGTGCGCTCGTAGAGCTTGCTGATCAGGTGGAACAGCAGCGCGCCGCCTGAGGGGGTGAACGGCAGGTAGCCCAGTTCATCGAGGATGACCAGGTCGGCATAGGTCAGGCGCAGGGCGATCTGCCCGGCCTTGCCCTGGGCCTGTTCCTTCTCCAGCGCATTGACCAGTTCGATGGTGGAGAAGAAGCGCACGCGCAGGCGATGCTGGCGCACGGCCTGGATGCCGATGGCGGTGGCCAGGTGGGTCTTGCCGGTGCCCGGTCCACCGACAAGGACGACGTTCTCGGGGGTGTGGATGAAGTCACCCTGGTGGAGTCGTTCGACCAGTGCGCGATCAACGGGACTGGCCGCGAAGTCGAACCCGAGCAGGTCACGATGGACGGGGAAACGTGCGGCCTTCATCTGGTTGGCCTGGGCACGAACCTGCCGTTCGGCGGACTCGGCCTGCAGCAGTTCGGCCATCCAGTGTTCGGGCTCCATGGTGTGCAGGCGCATCTTGGCCAGCAGTTCGGGCCACTGGCTGGCCATGCCGTGCAGCTTGAGCTGCTGCATGCGCAGCGGCAGGTCAGGCGTCGACATGATCTGCCTCCCGCAGGGCGTCGTAGCGGGCCGGATCGGACACCGGCGGATGACGCAGCGTCACTCGCGAGGCGACCGTCTCGATCGTGCGGTCCGGATGCTGCAATCGCCCCAGCACGTTGAGCACGTGGTCGGCGCGCACCAGGCCGGACTCGAGTGCCAGTTCCACCGCCACCAGTACCGCTTCGAGCCCGTGCACGGGTACGGCGGCCAGCACCTGGGCCATGGCGCGGTCGCCGTGAGGCTGGCGCAGCAACACCTGCTGCAGCTTGCGCAGCGGATCGGGCATGGACAGGAACGGCGCGCCGTCACGCAGTGCCCCCGGCTTGCGCTGGACCAGGGCGATGTAGTGCTGCCAGTCGTAGTGGACCCGATCACGCTCGAAGCTGCGCCGGTGGCGGGCGACCTCGGCCTCGCCGACCACCACGGCCAGTTCGAAGGGATACACGCGCAGGCTGGCGACGGCGTGGGCGTGTTCGCACGGCACGCTGTAGCGGTTGCGCTGGAAGCTGACCAGCGCGGTCGAACTGACCCGCACCGGCCGCTCGATGTAGCCGTCGAAGGGCGCGGGCATCGGCATCAGGTGGGGCTGTTCGTCCTCCAGAGCTTCGGCCACGGTGATGTCGGAGGCATCCGGATGCGCCTGCATCGGCCAAGCGGCGCGGCACTCGCTGGCGAGCCAGGCATTGAGGGTGTCCAGATCTGGCCAGTGGCGGGCCCCGGCCTCGATCCAGATCTGTCGGCGCCGGTCCTGCACGTTCTTCTCGACCCGCCCCTTCTCCCAACCCGCGGCGCGGTTGCAGAACTCCGCGGCGAACAGGTAGTGGCTGGTCATGGCGTGGAAGCGGGCGTTGACCCGCCGTTCCCGGTGCTGGCCGATCCCGTCCACCGCCGTCTTCATGTTGTCGTAGATGCCGCGGCGCGGCACGCCACCGAAGGCGGTAAACGCCTGGGTATGAGCATCGAACAGCATCTCGTGGCTCTGGGTGGGATAGGCCACCAACCAGAAGGCGCGGCTGCAGGCCAGCTTCACGTGGGCGAGATCCAGCGGCATCTTGGCGTGGCTGCCGACGAAGGCGTACTCGCGGCTCCAGTCGAACTGGAAGGCTTCACCCGGAGGAAAGTGCAACGGCACGAAGGCCGGGCGGCGGCTGGCGCCGCCGGCCGCCTTCCACTGGCGGATGAAGGCCGTCACCCGGGTGTAGGTGCCCGGATAGCCGATCGCCTGCAACTGCGAGAACAGCACCTTGGCGGTGCGTTGTTCCCGCCGGGGACGATGGCTGTCGGCACGCAGCCACGTCTCCAACTGGGACCGGTAGGGATCGAGCCGGGAGGGCGAGGCTCGCCTGGGATAGACCGGCTCGGACTGGCCGCTGCGCAGCCATCGCCGGATGGTATTGCGGGATAGGCCCGTGCGCTTGGCGATCTCGCGCAGCGGCAGGCCATCGCGGAAATGCATCCGCCGGATCTTGGCCAACATGACCATGGTGATCACTCCTGAAATCCCCCGAGCAAAAGATGCTCAGGATGTGGGCTTCAGGTGGGTCAGTTTTACCCGCGCATCACCGCCGAAAGTGGGTCAGTTCTGGATGCGCGCCAACAGCGTCAGGCACTTTCGAGCATTGCCGCATCATTTAGCAACCGTTGAATGCGCTGGCGAGTCTCCTCTGGAATACCTTGCACAGACGAGTCAGGTCCGGGCCTGTTTGGCTGCTGCTGGGTGCCCGCGATGACCCGCACGACCATGCCCAAATTTCCTGGTGTCACGATGTCGATGGCTGCGCGATCACCCAGGTCCGGATGTGGGCGGGTCAGCATCCGGTACAGGTCCCACGGATCCGCATGCGGGCACTGGTTCATGAGCACCTGTGCCAGCTTGTGCTTGAGGGGTACCAGCTGCCAGTCGGGCACGCGTTGCCCGCGGTTGCCCAAGCTGATGGACAGCAGCTTGCCCGCCTTCAGCTCGCGGTTGATCTGGTCCTTGGACTTCCCGGCCAACTTGCCGAACAGCGGGACCGGCAGACTGCTCGGCGATTCGTAGATGACCAGCATTTCCTCGCGCTCGCGCTGGATGACAGACACCTCCGGCTCTGGCGCATGCGTCGGGGGCGGTGGTACCTGCGACAGTCGCTGGAATGTGATTCCCCCGTCGTTTGGCGTCACGACGATGGGTTCGGCCACCACAGGCGGAACGGATGCCGCAGAAGCAGCAGCGACGATGGTGTTGGGCTTGTCCTCCTCTGCCATGGCCGGCACGCCCTCGATATGGATCGTGAGGTGCGCGCTGGCCGCTTCCACTTGGCCCTGTTCGAGCAGATCGAGACGATCCGCCCAGTCCTGCATCATCCGGCGGCGCGGCTCAACATACTTGGCGTGGTTGTAGGCCGAACTCACCTTGTTCGGGTCCGAGTGCGAAAGCTGCGCGTCCACCCAAATCTTGGGATAGCCGATCTCGTTGAGCGCCGTCGAGATGGTTCCGCGGATGCCGTGACCGGTCAGTTGATCCTCGTAGCCCATTCGTTTCAAGGCCGCGTTGAGGGTGTTCTCGCTGATGCGCTTCTTGAGTTCGCTGCGGTGCGTGAGCAGATGGACCTGGGCCGGCCTCATCACACCCAACAGGTAGCGCACGATCTCGATGGCCTGCACGGACAACGGCACGATGTAGGGCGGAACGTCCTGCGGGCGCTTGCCGGCCTTGCGCATCTCGTCTTGGAGTTGCTTGACGATCTGCGGCGGGATGATCCACAGGCCACGGTCGAGATCGAACTGGTCCGGGGTCGCCAGCCGCAGCTCGCCGGTACGCACGCCGGTCAGGAACAGCAGCCGGATGCCGAGTTGGGTCTGCCAACCACGAGGGTTGTAGAGCCTGAGCTTGTGCAGGAACTCGGGAAGCTCCGGAAGATGCAGGTAGGGGTTGTGGTTCACCGGGGGCTTGGGCTCGGCCACCACGTCCAGGTCGGAGGCCGGATTGGCTTCCAGCCCCTCCACGATGACGAGGGCATAGCGGAACAACTGCCCCAGCCAGGTGCGGACCTTCTCGGCAGTGGTGAACGCCTTGCGCTCCTCGATCCTCGCCAGGACGCCCAGGAGTTGGGGCCGGCGAATGTCGTAGATCGACATCTGCTTGAGGCTAGGCAGCACGTCCTTGTTGAAGATCCGCAGGATTTGCGACAGCGTGCTGTTCCTGCCCTCCTTGATTTCCTTGCGGCGATGCTCGACCCACGCATCGAAGACGGCCTTGAAGGTGTAGTCGGCCGCAAGCTTGACCGCGTGTCGCTTCTGTTTCCGATCGGTATGGGGGTTGACGCCCTTTGCCAGAAGCGCCCGGGCTTCGTCGCGCAAGGTGCGCGCTTCGCGCAAACCGATCTCGGGGTAGTTCCCCAGGGAGATGCGCTTTTGCTTGCCGAGCCAGTAATAGCGCAAATGCCACGACTTGCCGCCGGTGCGGGCGACCACCAGGCCGAGGCCATCGGTGTCGGGGATGCTGTAGGTTTTCTCGGCGGCCTTGGCTTGCCGCACGGTCAGATCAGAGAGTGTCATCATCAAGCTCCTAAGTCTTGGACTTAGGCCCGATGCTGCTTGTCATCCCGATCCAACCCCAGCAACAACCCGGAACCGGCACGACCCGCATTCTTTGGCCTTGTTTTTGGCCTCAAAAATGGTGGCTGTCAGTGGACTTTCGTGGCTTTCGCTGGAATGAAAAAAGGAGCCGAAGCTCCTCTTTTCAATGACTTACAGACGTCAGTGGAAGTCTGTAGATCATAAATTGGAGCGGGAAACGAGACTCGAACTCGCGACCTCAACCTTGGCAAGGTTGCGCTCTACCAACTGAGCTATTCCCGCAGGCTTGCTACATCTATTTACTCATCAAGCCACGAATGAACACGGATCGATGTTTGAAACTGGAGCGGGAAACGAGACTCGAACTCGCGACCTCAACCTTGGCAAGGTTGCGCTCTACCAACTGAGCTATTCCCGCTTGGGAGGCGAAATTCTACATGCATTGGGCGCAGTGTCAACAGCCTGTTCACTTTTTAACTGCACCATTCCTTGCGGCTTTTTCGTCTTCACGCAGGCTCGGCCAGGCAGCTCGCAGGTACTGCAGTGCAGACACCAGAGTCAGCAAAGCGGCGATGGCCAACATCCAGTCACCAATGTGGAAAACCGGCTCGCCCATCCAGATGGTTTTGTACGAGGTATTGGGCGACACCGAGTACAGCAGGCACAGCAGCGCCACCATCTGCGCGGTGGTCTTGACTTTGCCGATCATCGCCACCCGCACCTTGGCGCGCTGGCCGATCTCGGCCATCCACTCACGCAATGCCGACACCGCGATTTCACGGCCGACGATCACCGCCGCCCAGAACGCCATCCACGGCGTCGGGTGCCCCTGCACGATCAGGAACAAGGCCACCGCCACCATCAACTTGTCCGCCACCGGGTCCAGGAACGCGCCGAACGCCGAATGCTGCTCGTACTTGCGCGCCACCCAGCCGTCCAGCCAATCGGTGATCGCCGCCAGGCCGAAGATCGCCGCCGAGGCGAAATTGGTCCAGGCATAAGGCAGGTAGAACACCAGCACCAGCACCGGGATCATCAAGATCCGCAGCAGCGTCAGCCAGGTGGGGATGGTCAATTTCATTACAACATTACTCCGCCGCCGGATCGGGTACCGACAGACCATGAAGGTTAGCGTAGATACGCGCAGCGAGGGCGGCATTGATGCCTTCCACGCGGGCGATTTCAGCCTCGCCCGCCGCCTTCAAGCCGGTGATACCGCCAAAATGCTTGAGCAGGCTGGCGCGCCGACGCGGGCCGATACCGGGAATATCCTCGAGTTTGCTGGTCATGCGCGCCTTCTGGCGACGCCCGCGGTGGCCGGTAATGGCAAAGCGATGGGCCTCGTCACGCACCTGCTGGATGAACTGCAGGGCCGGTGACGCGGCGCCGGGGCGCAACTCGCGGCCATCGGGCAGCACCAGTGCTTCATGGCCGGCACGGCGCTCCACGCCCTTGGCCACGCCCACCAGCATCACCCCTTCCACGCCCAGGTCAGCCAGCGCTGCCTGTGCCTGCGCCAACTGTCCGGCACCACCGTCGATCAACAACACGTCCGGCAGCACCCCACCCTCTTCCACCGCGCGGCGGAAACGTCGGTCGATGGCCTGGCGCATGGCGGCGTAATCGTCGCCCGGCTCGATGCCGCTGATGTTGTAGCGCCGGTACTGCGCGCGCACCGGGCCGGCCGCATCAAACACCACGCAGGAGGCCACTGTGGCCTCACCCATGGTGTGGCTGATATCGAAGCACTCCACGCGCTTGACCGGCTCGGCCAGGCCCAGCATCTCGCGCACGGCCTCACTGCGCGCCTGCTGTGCGCCCGCACTGTCCATCTCGGCGACCAGGGTGATCTGCGCGTTGCGACTTGCCAGTTCCACGTAGCCGGCGCGTTCGCCGCGCACGTTCCACTTCAAGGCGACCTTGCGCTCGGCCGATGCGCTCAGCGCGGCCTCGATCATCTCCGCATCCGGAATCTGCCGATCCAGCAGCACTTCGGCGGGCGGCTCATGTTCGACGTAATACTGCGAGACAAACGCCGCCAATACTTCTTCGGCACTGTCTTCGCCATTGGTGCGCGGGAAGAACGCGCGCGTGCCCAGATTGCGGCCATCGCGGAAGGCCAGCAGCATCACGCAGGCGCTGGCACCCTGGGTTGCACAGGCCAGCACGTCCAGATCGGCTGCGCGCCCATCCACGTACTGGCGGTTCTGCATGCTGCGCAACGAGGCCACCAGATCACGCAAGCGCGCGGCGCGCTCGAACTCCAGCGTGTCGCTGGCCTGCTGCATCGCCTGCATCAGTTCTTCGGCGAGCTGATCGCTCTTGCCTTCCAGGAACATCGCCGCGCGCCGCACCGACTCATCGTACTCGGCCTGTGGCACCAGCTCCACGCAGGGCGCACTGCAACGACCAATCTGGTACTGCAGGCACGGCCGCGAGCGGTTACGGAACACGCTGTCCTCACAGCTGCGCAGTTTGAACAGCTTGTGCATCAGGTTCAGCGTTTCGCGCACCGCGCCCACGCCCGGATACGGCCCGTAATAGCGGCCCGGTATCGCACGCGGGCCACGATGCAGGGCGATCCGCGGCCACTGCTCGCGGGTCAGCAGCACCTGCGGGTAGGTCTTGTCATCACGCAGCGAGACGTTGTAACGCGGGTTCAGCGACTTGATCAGCTGGTTTTCCAGCAGCAGCGCTTCTGACTCGGTGCGGGTCACGGTGACATCCATCCGTGCCACCTGCGACAGCATCATCATGATGCGCCGGCTCTTCGGCGAGCCGTTGAAGTAGCTGCCTACGCGCTTGCGCAGCGCGCCGGCCTTGCCCACATACAGCAAGGTGTCATCGGCAGCGTACATCCGGTACACACCTGGTGCGGTACTCAGTGCCGCAGCGAAGGCCTTGCCATCGAATTCATTGGCAACTACGGCGGTCATCCTTCAATCGGCACTTCACTCAGTTCGCCGCTGAGTGGATCAAAACGCAACACGGCATGCGCGTCAGCCTCGGCAATCCAGATGGCACCGGCCGCCACAGCCAACGCGGCAGGGCCATGCAGACGACGCGGTAGATTGACGGTCGAAAGGTCACCACCGCCCAGCCGCAAGGTACGCAGCGAGCCATTGCCTGCATCGGCAATCCACAGCAGCGGCGAATCCGGCCCCATCGCCAGCGCCAACGGGTACTGCAGCCGTGCGCGCAGGCGCGGGCCATCGACATTGCCCGACTCCCATGGCCCCTGCCCGACCAGCGTCTGCACCAGATCCCCCCGCAACTGCACCGAACGGATTGCTGAACCCAGCGCGTCGCAGACATACAGCGTCTGCTGGACCGCAACCAGGCTGCTGGGCTGCGCAAACGCCGCCAGGTGACCACTGCCGTCGCGCACTTCCATCACACCGGCACCCGCCCGCCAGCGCAGCTCGCGCGTGCCCAGGTCATAGCTCCAGATGTGGTTGTCACCGGCCATCGCGATGTGGACCTGGTTGTCCGCCACCGCAACTGCCGCAGGGTGATTGAGCGGGCTGTCCCAGGGCTGGGCCAGCACGCCGGCGCGAGGATCACCGGCACGGCCATTGCCACACAAGGTCCCGACCTGCCCGCTGATCAGGTTGATGCTGCGCAGGGCGTGGTTGCCGGTGTCAGCCACGTACAGTATCTCGCGCACCAAGGCCAAGCCTTGCGGGCGATTGAACGCCGCCTCGCCGGTACCGCCATTGATCAGGTCGGCGCTGCCCAGGCCGAACTGACGCAGAACGCGGCCGTCATGATTGCATTCGAGAATTCGATGGTGGCCGGTGTCGGCCACATACAGGCGATCTGCCGTGGCTACCAGTCCGCCCGGGAACAACAGCGGCAGACGAGGCTCGGCGTTGATCTCACGGATGCCGTAGGCATCGTCGTCCAGCGGACGCATCATGCCCTCGCCCAGGCTGTTCAAGGCCCGTTCCAGATCACCAGTCGCGCCCACCAGCCGCTCCTGCTCCTGCCCGTAAGCATCGAGCAGCAGCAGGGTTGGCCAGGACTGCACCTCAAACCGGCGCCAGGCATCCCACTGCGCGTCCAGCACGATGGGCGCGCTGATACCCTGCCGGCGCAGCAGCTTCAAGGCTTGCTGCGGTTCGCGTTCGAACTCGAAGCGCGGCACCTGTACCACCAGCAACTGCACCCGACCGGGGTTGCGCGCCTGCCAGCGCATGACCTCGGCCAGCCGCTGCATGCACCACACCGAGGCGCCATTGACGAAGGCCAGTACCAGCGGGCGACCGCGCATGTCCTGCAAGGTCGCCGGCGCTGCATTCAGCCAGATGCCGGAGGTGGGCAGTTCCGTTACACGGTTTTCGTTCATGCCGGGATTATGCCGGAGTCGTCGCGCCGCGACAGGCGGCGCACTGTGGCCTGGGCCGCAGTATCGAGCAGCGCCCAGCTGTGCTCGAAATCTCCCACATCACCGTAATAGGGGTCCGGCACCACATCGGCCCCGTCAATGCCTGCCCACGGCAGCCACAACACCGCACGCGCCTCGAACCCGGCCGGCGCCAGCTCCCGGGCCTCACGCAGATTGTCGGCATCCGCGCACAGGATCAGGTCGTATTCCTCGAAATCCTCGGCCAGCAGCTGGCGGGCCCGCTGGGCGGCTATGTCCGCCCCATGCTGGCGGGCACAGGCAACGGCACGCGGATCGGGGCTGCGCCCGGCATGCCAATGGCCCGAGGTTCCAGCCGAATCGACCTGCACCCAACTGCCCAGCCCCGCCTCGACAATCCGCGCGCGCAAAGCCCCTTCACCCATCGGCGAGCGGCAGATATTGCCCAGGCAGACCACCAGCAGCTTCATTGCCCCGCCCTCATCTGCGCCTCGGCGCGATGCAGGTCTTCCGCGGTGTCGATACCCGGCGGGAATGGCGCGGGTGACAAGCCCACCGCGATACGGAAGCCAGCCTCCAGCACCCGTAGCTGCTCCAGCGATTCGATCTGCTCCAGATTACCCGGCGGCATGCCGGCGAACTGCTGCAGGAAACCGGCCCGGTAGCCATAGATGCCGATATGCCGCAGCCACTGGCCGGCCGGCAGCACATCACGACTGACGGCGAAGCCATCGCGGTGCCACGGAATCGGCGCGCGGCTGAAGTACAGGGCATCGCCCTGCGCAGTCCGCACCAGCTTGACCACGTTGGGATCAAACAAGGTCTGGGCATCCTCCACCTGCGTTGCCAGCGTCGCCATCGGCGCGCCGCTGTCGGCAAGAATTGTCGCCACTGCCTGGATGCCTGCCGCCGGGGCGAAGGGCTCATCACCCTGCAGGTTCACCACGATCACATCGTCGGCCCAACCAGCCTGGCGCGCACATTCGGCAAGACGGTCGGTACCGGAGGCATGCGCGGGGTCGGTCATCGCCACATGGATGCCGGTCAATCCCGCCACCGCTTCCGCAATCCGCGCGTCATCGGTGGCCACCCACACCTCGCGGGCGCCCGCGTCCAACGCGCGACGCGCCACGTGCAGCACCATTGGCTCCCCGGCAATCAGCGCCAACGGCTTGCCCGGCAAGCGGGTGGAGGCATAGCGGGCCGGAATGGCCACCACGAATTCGGGAACCCTGCTCATCTCAACTCCTTCCAACACGTACGACAACAGCATGCATCAACCGCGGGACAGCTTACCCAGACGGTCGAGCAGGGCCACCCAGAATGCTGCCGGCAACTCAGCCTGCAGCGGCACGGCGTAGTGCCACGCGGTAGCGAAGCCCTGGCATTTGACCGCGTCTTTTTCGGTCATCAATACCGGCAACTCGCTGCCGAAGGACAGGTCTTGCGGCGTGTAACGATGATGATCGGCAAAGGCATGCGGCACCACGCCGATATCGCGGCTGCGCAGCATCTGGAAAAACCGTTGCGGATTGGCGATGCCTGCCACCGCGTGCACGCGCAGGCCGGCAAATGTCTTCAAGGGTTTGTCGCGACCGCCCTTCAGTGGCCGCGCCGATTCAATGGACAGACGCATCGCCCACTCACCGAAACCGGAGTCACCTGCCTGAGTGGGCGCATCACTGGTCTGCCCAAGGTTGACCACGCGGAAGTCACACTGCGCGGCGCGCGAGGCCGGCTCGCGCAGCGGCCCGGCCGGCAGCAACCGTCCGTTGCCATAGCGGCGCACTGCATCCACCACTTCGATTTCGATATCCCGCGCCAAGCGGTAGTGCTGCAGACCGTCATCGCAGACCACCACATCGCAACCGGCATCCAGCAGCGCCTTGGCCGCGGCGACCCGGTCCTTGTCTACCCGTACCGGCACGCCGGTCTTCCAGGCGATCAGCACCGGCTCATCCCCGCCCAGGCCCACGTCCATATCGGCGGTGACCCAGCGCGCAGTATCAGCCTCGTCGCGGCCATAACCGCGGCTGGCGACACCGGGTTTCCAGCCCGCTTCACGCAGACGGTTGACCAGTTCAATCGTCAACGGTGTCTTGCCGGTACCACCGGCAGTGATATTGCCGACCACGATCACCGGCAAAGGTACCTGCCGGGCACGCAGCCAGCCACGGCGGTAGAGGCTGCGGCGCAGGCCGGTTATCGCGCCATACAGCGGCGCCACCAGTCGTGCCGCCAGCGGCACCGGTGCATCGCCATACCAGTAGGCCGGCGTTTGCGGTCCTTGCTTGGCCATCATTCCTGCCTATCGCGGAACTGCATGCTGTGCAGATGTTCGTACACACCGCCCAAGGCAAGCAGCTCGGCATGGGTGCCACGCTCGACGATGCGCCCCTGGTCCATCACCAGCACCTGGTCCGCGTGCTCGATGGTGGACAGACGATGGGCAATAACCAGTGTGGTACGGTCGGGCATCAGCTTCTGCAGCGCATCCTGCACCAGCCGCTCGGACTCGTTGTCCAGCGCAGCGGTTGCCTCATCGAGGATGAGGATCGGTGCGTCCTTCAGCATTGCGCGGGCAATGGCCAGACGCTGGCGCTGCCCGCCGGACAGGCGACCGCCCTTGGCACCGACCGGCGCATCCACGCCCTGTGGCAACTGCTCGACGAATTCGCTGGCATTGGCACCGTCGATTGCCTGTTGCAACTGTTCGGCGCTGCGCTCCTGCAACTCACCGTAGGCCACGTTCTGGGCGATGCTGCCATTGAACAAGGTGACCTGCTGGCCGACCAGGGCGATCTGCCGGCGAAGATCGGCCAGTTTGTAGTCCCGCAACGGGTGACCATCGAGCAGGATTTCGCCGGCCTCGATCTCATAGAAACGCGGAATCAGCTTGATCAAGGTCGATTTGCCACTGCCCGAGCGACCAACGATGGCGGTTACCGTGCCCGGCTTGGCAATGAAGCTGATGTCTTCCAGCGCCGGCTTGGCCTGCCCCGCATAGCGGGCGGTGACGTGGCGGAATTCCAGCAGGCCATTGGCGCGCTGCAGCGGCAGGTTGCCCGCGTCCACTTCGTCCTTGGAATCAAGTACGTGGAACAGGCGCTGTGCGGACGCGATGCCTCGCTGTGTCATGTTCTGTACGTTGGTCAGCTGCTTCAGCGCCGGAATGATCGCCAGCATCGCCATCAGCAGACCAACGAAGTCGCCCACCGTCAAACGCCCGGCAGCGGCCTCATGCCCTGCGATGAGCAACAGCGCGGCCAAGCCGACCGCACCGATCAACTGCACCATGCTGGAAGAAATGCTGCGCGTCGCTTCGACCTTCATCGCCAGCCGCAGGTTGGTGTTGGCCAACCCGGTATAGCGGTCCAGCTCAGCCGGCTGCGCACCGTAGATCTTCACTTCCTGCTGGCTGGACAAGGCCTGATCGGCAGCCTGCAGAAGATCCGCGCCACTTTCCTGGATGCGATGACTGATGCGCCGGTAGCGCTTGGCGACGATGTTCATCACCCAGGCCAATGGCGGTGCCAGCACGAAGATCGCAAGGGTTACCTGCCAGCTGTAGTACAGCATCACCGCCAACGAACCCAATGCCTGCAGCGATTGCTGCAGCACGACCTTCATCGCATCGATCGCAGCCTGCGCCACCTGATCGCTGTCCGAGCCCAACCGTACCAACATCGATGGCACCGGCTCGGAATCGAAACGCTGTCCAGGCAGCCGCAGGTACTTGCCCAGCACCAGCACCCGGAAATCACGGGCGATGCTGCGTGCGGCCTTGCCCATGCCGATATCGGTCAGATAGCCAGCCACACCACGCAACAGGAACAACCCAATGACAGCCAAAGGCATCCATTGGTTGATGTCTTTCGGGTTCACCAGGCTATTGGTGATCGGGCTCATCAGGACCAGGAAACCACTGCCTGCGGCCGCCTCGATCAACATGCCAAGGCCCGCCATCAACAACAGCGGCCGATAGGGCTTGGCGGAGGCAAGCAAGCGCCTGTAGATCTTCCAGGCCGAGTCGTTGTCACTCATTGTTTGGCTTCCGGTGCGGTTGCAATCGCGATCCGGCGGAAACCGAGCTGACCGAGGGCATCCTGCGCAGTGACCACAGCTTGGTACGGCGTACGCGCGTCAGCACGCAGCAGCACGCTCTGCTCGCGGTCGGCACCAGCCAACTGGGCGATGATCTGCTTCAACGATTCGATGTCGGTGCGCAGCACTTCCTGGTCGTTGACGAAGTAGCGGCCATCGGCATTGACCAGCACGCTCAGCGAAGTCTGCGGCGCGCTGGTCTTCTGGTCGCTGGCCGTGGGCAACTGCACCTGCAGCGTCGAACGCGCATCAAAGGTGGTGGTGACCACGAAGAAAATGATCAGCACCAGGATCACGTCGATCAAGGGCACCAGATCGATATGCGGTTCATCCTGGGTGCGATTGCTACCAATCCGCATGGGCTCAGGCCTTCTCGGTTGCCGCCGGCCGCGGCGCGGCGGCCTTGCTGGCCGCCATGACCGCCGGGCGACCATCCAGTGCATCCAGCAGCGCGCTGGCTTCCTGCTCCATCTCGATCACGTAGCCATCGATCAGGCCACGGAAGTAACGATGGAACATCAAGGCCGGAATCGCGACCATCATGCCGGTCGCGGTACACACCAGCGCCTTGCCGATACCACCAGCAAGCTGGCCGACGTCGCCGACGCCGTGATCGAGAATGCCCAGGAACATCTGGATCATGCCGACCACCGTACCCAACAGGCCGAGCAACGGGCCAGCCGAGGCGATGGTGCCAAGTGCATTGAGGAAGCGCCCCATCCGGTGCACCAGATGGCGACCGGTGTCTTCAATGCGCTCACGGATCTGGTCACGCGGGCGATTGCGCGCTTCGAGCGCAGCAGCCAACAGCGCGCCCAGCGGCGAATTGGCACGCAGGGAATCAATATGGGAAGCATCCAGCTTGCCGCGCGCGGCCCAGTTGCGGACCTCCTGGCCCAGGCCTGGCGGCAGCACCTCGTTACGGCGCAGGCTCCAGAAACGCTCCAGGACGATCGCCAGCGCCAGCACGCCCAACAACAGCAACGGCACCATCGGCCATCCGCCGGCTTTGACCAATTCCCACACGTTTCAACCCTCCGGCGCCGTGGCCGCGTATTTGATGTCAGATAGGATAGCAGCCGCCCGCGCCCGCTCAGCGGCATCCCATGACCTTGAGCGCCAGATTCTGCGCTCGCGCAGCTGCAAGCCCTGCCTGCCCAACCAGACGTGCAGCGCCCCGCTGCCGGCCGTGGTCAGCACCTCGGCCCCGGAGCGCTGCCAGCGGGCCACCACGTCACCGCGCGGGTGACCAAAACGATTGCCGTGGCCACTGGAGATCAGCGCCAGCCGCGCGTCGGTTGCCGCCACGAAGCGATGGCTGGAGGATCCGCCGCTGCCGTGATGTGCCACCAGCACCACCTCCGCGCGCAGCTTTGCCGGCACGTGCTTGAGCAGGCGCTGCTCGATCACCTCGCCAATGTCGCCGGTCAACAACGCCGTTCCATGGGCGCCCTGGACCCGCAACACGCAACTGGATTCATTGCCCAGATAGGGAAAACCTGGCGTCGGATGCAGAAACTCAAGCAGCACCCCGTCCCATCGCCATGCCTGACCTGCCTCACAGGCCGCTGCAGCAGCTGCGCCCACTGCCAGTCCCGGCGGCATCAACAGCTCCGAAGGCGGTAGAACACCCTGCACCGCCGCCAGTCCGCCAGCATGATCATGATCGCCATGACTGACCACCAGCCGGTCCAAGCGCGGTACACCCAAGGCTCTCAGTGCGGGCACCACTACCCGCTCGCCGGCATCAAAACCGTCCGTTACCGCCGGCCCGGTGTCGAACAGCAAGGCGTGGTGCCGGGTACGCAATAACACTGCCAAACCCTGCCCGACATCCAGCGTGACCAGCTCGAACTCACCCGGCCCGGGCCTGTCGCGCCATGGCAGACACAGCGGCAGCCACAGCAACACCGCCAGGCCCTTGCCCGCAACCCCGGCCGGCAACAACAGCCACACGGCGCCGAGCAGCGCCAGAGGCAAGGCGAACCACGCCGGCTCAGGCAGCCACCACAATGAATAGCGAGCACTGCCCAGCATCTGGAACAACGGCCAGCTCAGATCGAAGCACCATGCCGAGGCCCGCCAGGCCAGGCCGCCCGCGCCGCTGCATATCGCTTCCAGCGCCGTACCGACAAGCGCCAGCGGCACCACCACCAGGCTCCACCAGGGAATGGCGACCAGGTTGGCCAACGGACCGATCGCCGAGGCCTGGCCGAACAGCATCACGGTCAGCGGCAACAGTCCCAACGTCGCCACCCGCTGCGCGGATAGAAAACTGCGCAGCCAATGCGCGCGCTCGGGCAGACACCACAGCAACCACGCCACCCCGGCAAAGCTGAGCCAGAAGCCAGCGGTCAGCACCGACAACGGTGCCAGCCACAGCACAGCCAAGGCCGCCAACGCCAAGGCGCCAGCCACATCGACCGGCCTGCGGCCAAGCCGTGCCAGCACCACCACCGCAACCATCAGCACGGTGCGCACCGTTGGCAGACCAAACCCGGCCACCGCCGCATACGTCGTGGCCCCAAGCAACGCACCAAGGGCAACCGCCTGCGGCCGTGGGCAATATCGGCCGCACCACGGCAACAAGCGCCAGAGTCCAGCCACCAACCACGCTGCGCACAGTGCAACCATGCCGACGTGGAAGCCCGAGATCGCAATCAGATGGGTCAGGCCGGTTGCGCGCAGCACCTGCCAGTCGCCTTCGCCGAGACCGCGTGTGTCGCCCAGCGCCAAGGCCTGCACATAGCGCGAAGATGCAGCCGGCACCTGCGCCGCGATCCGCGCGGCCATGCGTTCACGCCATGCGCCCAGGCCCGCAGCAGCCTCCAATCGTTGTGGTGCAGGCGATTGGCGCACGACTCCGCTGGCGGCAATGCCCTGTGCCAAGGCATGTCGCTCGGCATCAAAGCCACCGGGATTGACCAGCCCGCGCGGCGCACGCAGGCGCAGGTTCAACCGCCAACGTTCGCCCGCGTGCACGTGCAGCCGCGGACCGGGCGTTGTTGCACCAAAGTCGTCGTACCAGGACACCTGCACCGTCTCGCCCCGCAGGTCTGGCGGAAGGCTGGCTTCTGCATCCAGGCGTAGTTGAAAACGCGTGCGACGAACCTCGTGTTGGGGAAGGCTGCTTACAACGCCTGTCACCGTGATTTCCTGCGCCTCCCGGCGTGCGGCCAGCTGCTGTTCCAGGCCCCAACCCACATGCAGGAAAGCCCAGCCCAAACCGGCCAGCGCTGCCCCCAGCCAGCGCCAACGCGGGGCTGTGAACCACAACAGCACGCCCGTGGACAATGCCGCCCAGCGCACCCACGTTGACGGCAAGGCCGGAGCCAGAATGGCCGCACAGATACCGGCCATAAAGCATGCCGCTACGGCTTTTCCGGCGAAGGCGAGGGTTGAGTGGTGTTGAAGCGCGTCACCCGCGTTTCGCTGAGCTGGCATATCCGTCCCCGTTTGCGCCTTGGGGAATGCTGGCAGGCTTGTGCTCACCTTCCATCGGAGGAAGCAGGTGGTGGCAGGTCAGGAAGAGTGGGTCACGGCTGTCGAGCGCAACCATGCTGCGCCGGGGCGCCCCATCATTGCCTTGTGGGAGCGGCATGAGCCGCGAAGCTGGCTGCAATGAAACGCTGACCATGCCTGCAATCTGATCGACTACCTGCTTCGCGGCTGACGCCGCGCCTGCATGGTCGGGGGGTTGTCCGGGAAAGCTTCTGCCGAGCATGGCTCGGCACTACGGCTGCACAAGCACCATGCTCTGTGGGAGTGGTGTCAGCCGCGAAGCTGGCAGTGGTGAAACGCCGGCCATATCTGCAATCCGATCGACTGCGAGCTTCGCCGCTGACGCCGCGCCTGCAAGGTCGGTTGGTTGTCCGGGAAAGCTTCTGCCGAGCATGGCTCGGCACTACGGCTGCATGGGCACCATGCTTTGTGGGAGCGGTGTCAGCCGCGAAGCTGGCGACAATGAAACGTTGGCCTTGCCTGCAATCTGATCGACTACCTGCTTCTCGGCTGACGCCGTGCCTGCAAGGTCGGTGGGTTGTCCGGGAAAGCTTCTGCCGAGCATGGCTCGGCACTACGCGGCTGTTCTTCTGCTGTTTTCCGGGCAAAAGAAAAGCGGGCACGAGGCCCGCTTTTCTTCTCAGCGATACAACACCGCAGCCTTATTCGGCCGGGGTGCCCTCGCCTTCTTCAACGGCCTTCATCGACAGGCGGATACGGCCCTGCTTGTCGACTTCCAGCACCTTGACCTTGACCACATCGCCTTCCTTCAGCACGTCGCCGACCTTCTCGACGCGGTCGCTGGAGATCTGCGACACGTGGACCAGACCGTCCTTGCCCGGCAGGATGGTGACGAACGCACCGAAGTCCATGATCTTGGCGACCTTGCCTTCGTAGATGCGGCCCGGCTCGACGTCCGAGGTGATCTGCTCGATGCGGGCCTTGGCGGCCTGGGCAGCAGCGTTGTTCACCGAAGCGATGGTGATGGTGCCATCGTCCTGGATGTCGATCTGGGTGCCGGTTTCCTTGGTGATGGCCTGGATGGTGGAACCACCCTTGCCGATCACTTCGCGGATCTTGTCCGGGTGGATCTTGATGGTCAGCAGACGCGGCGCGTAGTCCGACAGCTCGGCACGCGGGGAGGTCAGGCCGTGGGCCATTTCACCCAGGATGTGCAGACGGCCAGCCTTGGCCTGCTGCAGTGCCTGCTTCATGATCTCTTCGGTGATGCCTTCGATCTTGATATCCATCTGCAGGGCGGAGATGCCCTCGGCGGTACCAGCGACCTTGAAGTCCATGTCGCCAAGGTGATCTTCGTCACCCAGGATGTCGGACAGGACGACGAAGCGCTCGCCTTCCTTGACCAGGCCCATGGCGATACCAGCAACCGGCGACTTGACCGGCACGCCGGCGTCCATCAGGGCCAGCGAGGAACCGCAGACCGAAGCCATCGACGAGGAGCCGTTGGATTCAGTGATTTCCGACACCACGCGAATGGTGTACGGGAAGGCTTCCAGCGACGGCATCACAGCCAGCACACCGCGCTTGGCCAGACGGCCGTGGCCGATTTCACGACGCTTCGGCGCACCGAAACGACCACACTCACCGACCGAGTAGGGCGGGAAGTTGTAATGGAACAGGAAGTTTTCCTTGTACTCACCGGCAACGGCGTCGATCACCTGGCCATCACGGGCGGTGCCCAGGGTGATGGTCACGATGGCCTGTGTTTCACCGCGGGTGAACAGCGAGGAACCATGGGTACGCGGCAGCACGCCGGTCTTCACGGCGATCGGGCGGACGGTGTCCAGCGCACGGCCGTCGATGCGGACCTTGGTGTCCAGCACCGAGTTGCGCATCGTGCTGTATTCCAGCTCGCCGAATTCCTTCGACAGCTCGGCCGGGTTCCAACCTTCAGCGGCAACACGGCCAGCCAGGGTCTCGACCACGTCCTTCTTGATCGCCGAGATGGCGTCACGACGCTGCAGCTTGTCACGCACCTGGAACGCTTCGGCGAGCTTGCCGCCGACGGCTTCCTGCAGGGCGCTGATCAGCGCGGTGTTCTTGGCCGGGGCAACCCAGTCGCTCGGCTTGGTGCCGGCTTCAACGGTCAGCTCGTTGATCGCGTTGATGACCTTCTGCATTTCGCGGTGACCGAAGGTCACGGCGCCCAGCATCACGTCTTCGGACAGCAGTGCGGCTTCGGATTCCACCATCAGCACGGCGTTGGCGGTACCAGCGACCACCAGCTCCAGCTGCGATTCCTTCAGCTCCGACACGGTCGGGTTGAGGATGTACTGGCCGTCCTTGTAACCGACCTTGGCAGCGCCGATCGGGCCCTTGAACGGGGTACCGGCCAGCGACAGTGCGGCCGAAGCACCGATCAGGGCGGCGATGTCGCCGTCCACTTCCGGGTTCAGCGACATCACCGTGGCGATGATCTGCACTTCGTTCTTGTAGTCTTCCGGGAACAGCGGACGGATCGGGCGATCGATCAGGCGCGAAATCAGCGTCTCTTTTTCGGTCGCACGGCCTTCACGCTTGAAGAAGCCACCCGGGATACGGCCACCGGCGTAGAACTTCTCCTGGTAATCGACGGTCAGCGGGAAGAAGTCCTGGCCTTCGCGCGCGCTCTTGGCGGCGACGGCAGTGACCAGCAACACGGTGTCGTCCATCTTGACGATGACTGCGCCGCCGGCCTGACGGGCGATTTCGCCGGTTTCAAGCGTGACGGTGTGTTTGCCGTACTGGAAGGTTTTGGTGATTTTTGCCACGGGGGATCCTTGAAATGCTTTCTTCGATTGGTCCGTTGCCAACCCATGCCGGCAACGGCTGGCCGGGCGGTTCCGGCCGGTCTACTACGATTTTGAAGCTCTAAAAACAAAGCCGCGGCGCATCGCTGCGCCGCGGCGGGTATCGATTAGCGGCGCAGGCCGAGCTTTTCGATCAATGCTTTATAGCGTGCGACATCCTTGTTCTTCAGGTAGTCGAGCAGGCTACGGCGGCGATTGACCATCTGCAGCAGGCCACGGCGGCTGTGGTGATCCTTCTTGTGTTCCTTGAAGTGGCCGGTCAGCAGTTCAATGCGAGCGGTCAGCAGGGCGACCTGGACTTCCGGGGAACCGGTATCAGCAGCGCCGCGCTTGTTTTCTTCAATGACTTTCTGGGTGTCGATCGACATGGTTTTTCTCTTCAGATGCGGGGCCAGCAGGAACGTCTCAAGACGCACCGCACAGCTCGCCGATTAATAGGCTGCCCACCGGGGCGGGCAGTTGCCCTTTCTAGGGCCGCAAAATTGTAACGGTCACAACCATCCGGGACAAGGCGGTAGTGACTTGAAAGGTACTGTCCGCTCCTGCCCGTTCAGAGATTGAAGCGCCGCTGCGGGCTCAGCCGCCCGCCCTCCTCCACCTGGCCCAGTCCCAGCGGCTGGCCGCCTTCGCCGTAAACCACCACCAGGCCAACCGGCCAGGCCGGATTGCGCAGGCGCTGGCCAACGCAGAAGCGCGCAGCCTGGGCGGCATCCAGCTCGACCCGGGCAAACTGGCTCAAGCCCTGTTCGATCGGCAGCAACCAGTCCAGCAGCGCGGCTTCGTCGCCGGATTCAGCGACTGCGCGCAGTGCATCCAGGCCGATCATCTTCGGCGCCATGAACGGCTCCACCCACAGCCGGCGCAGCGCGGTGACATGCGCGCCGCAGCCCAGCAACTCACCCAGGTCGCGGGCGATACTGCGGATATAGGTGCCAGAACCGCAGGTCACGCGCAGCGACAGGCGCTCGCCTTCACGGGCCAGCACTTCAATCGCCTGCACCTGCACTTCGCGTACGGGGGCTTCAATGGCCTCACCACGACGCGCCTTGGCATACAGCGGTTCGCCCCCTTGCTTCAGCGCCGAATAGATCGGTGCCCGCTGCAGGATGGTGCCACTCAAGCTGGCCAAGGCCGCCCGCAACTGCGCATCACTGAACTCAGGCACCGGCCGCTCGCGCAGCACCGCGCCGTCGGCATCATCGGTATCGGTGGTGCTGCCGAGCCGGATCTCGGCGTCATAGGCCTTGGCCGAGCCCAGCAACAAGCCGGCGATCTTGGTCGCTTCGCCAAAACACAGCGGAAGAAGACCGGTGGCCAGCGGATCAAGGCTACCGGTATGACCGCCCTTCTCGGCACGGAACAGCCGACGCGCAACCTGCAGCGCGGTGTTGGAGCTCATGCCGGCCGGCTTGTCGAGCAGAACGATGCCATCCAGGCGGCGGAATTGGATTCTGGGACGCATGCAACACCATGGGCGGGCTGGCGTGCGATCAGCACGCCGAGCATAAAACGGGAAAGCCGCCTGCACCAACGCACAGGCCATACATGACAACAGCCCTTACGGGCTGCTGCGATTACTCTTTGTCGGTGCCTTTGTCGGCGTCGGATTCGGGTTCCGGCGGTGGCGCCAGGTCGCGCAACAGATTGTCGATGCGCTCACCACGATCGACCGAATCGTCGTAATGGAAATGCAGCTCCGGCACATGCCGCAACTTCATCGCCTTGGCCAGCGACATGCGCAGCTCAACAGTGAGCTCGCGCAGGCCCTTCATCGCCTCATCCGCACGTTCCGGCATCAGCGCGGTCACGAAGATCTTGGCATGGGCCATGTCACGGGTAACTTCCACGTCCGACACACTGACCGAAGGCAGGCCGAATTCACGCACGGCGGCATGCACCAGCGTGCCCAGATCACGGCGAATCTGCGCAGAAACACGGTCGGTACGATGGAAAGTCTTAGGCATCAGGCAAGTATCAGCAATAAAGAGTGAATTTCAATGAAACCGGAAGGGAACCGCGCGCAGCAACCGCATCCACGGCCACAACTCGCGATTCCCCGACCCGGCTGCTGGAGGTTCCGCTCGTCAGGACCCGCCTTGGCGAATCCCGACTCCCGATACCTCGATCGCAGCCGTTACAGCGTGCGCGGCACTTCGATACGTTCGAAGCACTCGATCTGGTCGCCCGGCTTGACGTCGTTGTAAGCCTTCACGCCAATACCGCACTCGGTACCATTGCGAACTTCCTCGACGTTTTCCTTGAAGCGACGCAGCGATTCCAGCTCGCCCTCGAACACCACCACGCTGTCGCGCAGCACGCGGATCGGCTTGTTCCGCTTCACCACGCCTTCGATGATCATGCAGCCTGCAACCGCGCCGAACTTGGAGCTGCGGAACACATCGCGGACCTGCGCGATACCGATGATCTCTTCGCGGATTTCCACGCCGAGCAGACCGGATGCCACCTGCTTCACCTGGTCGATCACGTCATAGATGATCGAGAAGTAACGCAGGTCAACGCCGTTGGATTCAATGATGCGACGGGCCGAAGCATCCGCACGCACGTTGAAGCCGATGACAGTGGCCTTGGAAGCCACGGCCGAGTTGGCGTCGGACTCGGTGATGCCGCCCACGCCGGAGTGGATCACGTTGATGCGGATGTCGTCGTTGGACAGCGCAACCAGCGCCTGGCTCAGTGCCTGCACCGAACCCTGCACGTCGGCCTTGATCAGCAGGTTCAGCACCTGCTGGCCATCGCCCTTGCCCAGCTGCGACATGATGTCTTCCATGCGGCTGCCGGCGGTGGCAACCAGGCGCGACTCGCGACGCTTGGTTTCACGCGTCTGCGCAACGTCCTTGGCCAGACGCTCGTCTTCAACCACGACGAAGTCATCACCGGCTTCCGGCACACCCGACAGACCCAGCACCTGCACCGGGATCGACGGACCAGCTTCGCCAACCTGGCTGCCGGTTTCGTCGAACAGCGCACGCACACGACCGTACTGGATACCGCACACCAGGTAGTCACCCTTCTTCAGCAGACCCTGCTGCACCAGCACCGTCGCGACCGGGCCACGGCCCTTGTCCAGCGAGGATTCGATGACCACACCGTTGGCGCGGCCGTCGGCCACGGCCTTCAGTTCCAGCACTTCGGCCTGCAGCGAAATCGCATCCAGCAGATCGTCGATGCCCTGGCCAGTCTTGGCTGAGATCTCCACCATCTGCACGTCACCGCCGAAGTCTTCAGCAACGACCTGTTCGGCAAGCAGTTCGTTCTTGACACGCATCGGGTCGGCGGACGACTTGTCGATCTTGTTGATCGCCACCACGATCGGCGCATTGGCGGCGCGAGCGTGCTGGATCGCTTCCTTGGTCTGCGGCATTACGCCATCGTCGGCGGCGACAACCACCACCACGATGTCGGTCAACTGCGCACCACGGGCACGCATCGAGGTGAACGCGGCGTGGCCCGGGGTATCGAGGAAGCTGATCACGCCCTTCGGCGTGGTCACATGGTAGGCACCGATGTGCTGGGTGATGCCACCAGCTTCGCCATTGGCAACCTTGGTGCGGCGCATGTAGTCCAGCAGCGAGGTCTTGCCGTGATCGACGTGGCCCATGATGGTCACGACCGGCGCACGCGGCACCGCCACGCGCTCATCAGCGCCAGTGATGGCCAGCAGTGCGTCTTCGGCGTCGTTGGCGTTGGCGCGAACCACGTTGTGGCCGAGCTCTTCGACAACCAGTGCCGCGGTGTCATGGTCGATGGTCTGGGTGATGGTCGCCATCACGCCCATCTTGAATAGCGCCTTCACCACCTCGCCGCCCTTGAGCGCGAGCTTCTGCGCCAGATCGGCGACGGTGATGGTGTCGCCAACGGCGACTTCACGCACCACCGGTGCGGTCGGGCGTTCGAAGGCGTGGCTGCCGCCACCGCTACGCGCTGCTTCATTGCCGCGGCGGCCCTGCGGTGCACGCGCACCCGGACGACCGCGCGAATTCGTATTGCTGCTGTTGCCGCGACGGGCACGGTCAGACGCCGACAGGTGCAGCTGGCCGCCGAAACGGTTGCCATCCCCACCTTCGTTGCGCTTGCCCGACTTTGCATTGGCATTGGCGTTGTTGCCACGCTCCTCGCGGGCAGGCGCGCGGGCCGGTGCAGCAGCGGCCGGGCGTGCGGCGCGCGGCGCCGGCGCTTCGACTTCCGGTGCCGGCTTTGCAGCAGCAGCCTTGGCAGCCGCTTCAGCAGCGGCCTTCTCAGCCTCGATGCGCGCGGCTTCGGCTTCTTCGGCGGCCTTCTTGGCAGCGATGCTTTCGTCGCGGGCGCGATCCTTCTCGGCCAGCATGCGCTGTTCGTCGAGGTTGCGCTGACGCGACTCTTCGAGCTTGCGCAGGATATCCGCGCGCTCTTCGTCCGGCGTCATCGCAGGCTTGCCACCTTCCGGCTTGGTGTAGGTGCGCTTCTGGCGCACTTCCACATTGACGGTGGTCTTGCTGCGGCCGGCGTTGACGGTCACTTCCTGATGCTTGCGGCGGTTCAGGGTGATCTTCTTGGCTGCGGCCTCGGCGTCTTCGGCCGGCTGCTCTTCCTTGCCGTGCGAACGGCGGAGGAAGCCCAGCAGCTTCACTTTCTCGGTACTGGTCACGACCTGGTCGGGACCGCTGAACTTCATCCCGGCCTGGGACAGCTGTTCAAGCAGTTTCTCGACCGGCGTGTTGACCAGTTCGGCGAGCTTGCGGATGGTGGTTTGCTGCGACATTCGGATCCTATGATCTTGTTTGCGCCCCCTCGTCACGAACGAAGGCAGCGCGGAGTCTACGCCCTGAGCGGCTCAGGGCACTGTTCATCGCTGGCTCATTCGCCGCGCTCCAGGCGGGCGATCTCCTCGGCGCGGGCTGCCAGGACCAACGCCGCGGCGCGCTCCAGATCCATGCCCTCGATGCCGAACTCCAGAACCTCGTCGGCAGCCAGATCCGACAGATCCTCACTTGTGCGCACGCCGTGGCCAGCCAGCGCGTACGCGGTCGCCTCATCCATGCCCTTCAGTGCCAGCAGATCTGCTGCCGGCACACCGCCGTCAGCACCCTCTTCCACCGCCAGCGCTTCGTTGAGCAGCGCATCGCGGGCGCGGGCGCGGAGTTCTTCGACGATATCTTCGTCGAAGCCTTCCACTGCCAGCAACTCACCAACCGGCACGTAGGCGATTTCTTCCACCGTACCAAAACCTTCGGACACCAGGATGCCGGCGATTTCCTCGTCCACTTCCAGCTTGTCCATGAACAGCTGGCGAGCGACGCCCTGCTCGGCTTCCGACTTGGCGGTCACCTGGTCCTGGGTCATCACATTCAGCTGCCAACCGGTCAGGCGGCTGGCCAGGCGCACGTTCTGGCCGCCCTTGCCGATTGCCTGGGCCAGACGGTCTTCCGCCACGGCCAGGTCCATCGAATGCTTTTCTTCATCAACGATGATCGACTGGACTTCAGCCGGCGCCATCGCGTTGATGACGAAGTTGGCCGGGTTTTCGTTCCACAGCACGATATCCACGCGCTCGCCATTGAGCTCGTTGGAGACCGCCTGCACGCGCGAACCGCGCATGCCGATGCAGGCGCCGATCGGATCGGTGCGGCTGTCATGGGCCAGCACGGCGATCTTGGCGCGGTCGCCCGGGTCACGCGCACAGGCCTTGATCTCAACCAGGCCCTGGCCGACTTCCGGCACTTCCAGCTTGAACAGCTCGATCATGAATTCCGGCGCAGCGCGGCTGATGAACAGCTGCGGGCCACGCGGCTCCGAACGCACTTCAGCCAGGTAACCGCGCACGCGGTCGCCGGCACGCAGCACGTCGCGCGGAATGCCCTTGTCCTTCGGAATGAAGGCTTCGGCATTGCCGCCCAGATCGACATAGATGTTGCCGCGCTCAGCGCGCTTGACCACACCGGTGACCAGTTCGCCAACGCGGTCCTTCCACGCATCCACCACCTGCTGGCGCTCGGCTTCGCGCACACGCTGGACGATGACCTGCTTGGCAGCCTGCGCTGCAATACGGCCGAAATCGGGGTTTTCAATCTGCTCTTCGATGTAGTCACCGACTTCAACGCCGTCGGCTTCGTCCACCGCATCCATCAGACGGATCTGGCGGTCCGGCGACTCCATCACCACGTCATCAGCGACCACTTCCCAACGACGGAAAGTTTCGTAGGTGCCGTCTTTGTGGTTGATCGAAACGCGCGCCAGGACTTCTTCCTCGGCGTAACGCTTCTTCGCGGCAGAAGCCAGTGCGGCCTCGATCGCGTCAAAAATGACCTCACGCGGCACGCCCTTCTCGTTGGCGACTGCGTCAACTACCAGCAAAAGTTCCTTGCTCATCGGCTCACTCCGCGCGCGGCTTTTTGGCCGCCGTTTCGTTATTGGAATTATTCTTGGTCTTGCCCTGCTTGGGGGCCGGACCCGTCGGTTTGGTCGGCGCCAGGCCCAAAGCGGCCCAGTCCGGAATGATGCGTGCCTTGTCGATGTTGTCGAACGAAGCCACGAAGGGCTTGTTGTCGACCACGAAGGTCACCGTGCCCTGCTCCAGGTCAACCGCGACGATGTCACCCTGCAGGCGACGGCGGTTTTCCTGCGGCAGCTTCAGGCCGACCTTGGCGGATTCACCAATGGCGCGCTCGAACTGCTCCAGCGAGAACAACGGGCGGTCCACGCCCGGCGAAGACACTTCCAGCGTGTAATTGCCGCTGATCGGGTCCTCGACGTCCAGCTGCGCGGAAACCTCGCGGCTCACCCGCTCGCAGTCTTCGACATTGACCATGCGCTCAGGCTGCTCAGCCAGCGGCACATCGATATACAGGCGCAACGTTGCGCCGCCCGGGGCCGGCAGATATTCGGCGCCAAGCAACTCGAGCCCCAACGCCTGCACGGTGGGGCCCAGCAGATTCGCGATTTCAGTAGCCTTGTCGCTCACAGCCAGCCTTGATTCGTAAGTTAGAGAACGGTTGTCACCCAACCGGGGTTTCTGATTTCCAGAAACAGCAAAGGGCCCACATGGGCCCTTTGTCCGTTTGGATCCGATGACCGGATCCCGGTTGCAAGAACGGAAGCAGCCGTTCTTGCGAGCCCAACTTTTGCCTCATCAACACATCGTGTTGCAAAGACCGAAGCTGGTAGCGGGGGCAGGATTTGAACCTGCGACCTTCGGGTTATGAGCCCGACGAGCTGCCAGACTGCTCCACCCCGCATCAGAAGCGGAATTATGAAGTAACCAAGCCGATAATGCAAGACTTATTTACTTCGCGTTTCTCTCAAGAAGCTGGAGAAACCCGGAAAAACCCTTCCGGTTGAACCACTTATCAAGTGGTTCCGACCTTTCCGCTGAGCGGTGAGGCCGTCAACTCAGGAGATGAATAATACACACTTCGCGCAGATTTGTAACGTTTTTTATTACAAATGTGCAAAAGAATTGCGCATCCACTCCATGATCGGGCCCAAACCGAGCGGCAGGAACAGCAACAGCACGGAGTTCACGCCCAGCACGATACCCAGGATGCGGTCATTGTTTCGCGGCAGCGGCTCACCTACCGGCTCATCAAAGTACATGACCTTGATGACGCGCAGGTAGTAGAAGCAGCCAATCACCGCACACAACACGCCGACCATCGCCAGCCACAGCAGGCCGCCATTGACGGCCGCGCTCAGCACCGACAGCTTGGTCCAGAAGCCCAGGAACGGCGGGATACCGGCCAGCGACGCCATGATGCACAGGACCAGGCCTGCCATCCACGGGCTGCGTGCGTTCAGGCCCTTGAAGTCTTCGATGTTCTCGGCCTCAAAACCGGCACGCGACATCGCGATGATCGCGCCGAATGCCGCGGTCGACATGATGGCGTAGGCAATGGCGTAAAACAGCGCGGCCGAATAGCCCGCCTCGCCGCCACCGGCGATGCCCATCAGCAGGAAGCCGATGTGCGACACGGTCGAGTACGCCAGCATGCGCTTCAGGTTGGTCTGGGCGATGGCCATCAGGTTACCGATGACCAGCGACAACGCGGCCAGGCCGGCCAGCACGTACTGCAGCTCGGTCGACAGCGGGCCAACGCCCATTTCCAGCAGGCGGTAGGCCATGCCGAACGCGGCCAGCTTCGGTGCCGAACTGATGAACAACGCGATCGGCGCCGGTGCACCCTGGTAGACGTCGGGCAGCCACATGTGGAACGGTGCCGCGCCCAGCTTGAAGGCAACGCCAGCGACCATGAACACCGCGCCGGTCAACAGCAGCAGGCGCTCATCGGAATGGGCGATGGACGCGTGGATCACGTCCAGGTGCAGCGAGCCGGTGGCGCCATAGATCAGCGACATGCCGTACAGCAACAGGCCCGAGGCCAAGGAACCCAGCACGATGTACTTCATGCCGGCTTCGGCCGCGAGCTTGTTCTCGCGATTGCTGGCAACCAGCGCATAGGAACACAGCGCCAGCAGTTCCAGGCCCAGGTAGACCATCAGCAGGCTGCCGGCCGAAACCAGGATCATCATGCCGGCAGTGGCGAACAGGATCAGCACCGGGATCTCGCCCTGGTACAGATTGCGCTCGCGCAGGTAGCTCCAGCCGTAGATCAGGCTCAGGCCACTGACCAGCACCACGACGGTTTTCATCACGTCGGCAGCGTTGTCACGGATGAACATCCCGTGGAATACCTCGCCCTGCCCGCCCACGCCGTTCAACAGCATGATGAAGGCGACAGCGAGGATCGCCACCGAAATGAAGTGGGTCCAGACCTTGTGCCTGGTGCTGATGAACAGATCAAGGATCAGCAGGGCAAAGGCACCGCCAATCACTACCAGTTCGGGCAGCAACGGCAGCAGGTCGGTCGTGGTCAACGGCAGAGGCGTCGGCGTGGTCATCATCAAATCCTGGAATCAATACTCTCGACGAGCCGCTTACAGCAGCTTGCTTGAAGCGATCTGCATCGCCAGATGGGCGATGGAGGGCTCCATCAGATCGGTCAGCGGCTTGGGATAGAAGCCCAGCACCAGCGTACCGACCGCAAACACGGTCATTACCAGCCACTCGCGACCATTCATGTCCTTCAGCTCGGCGACGTGGGCATTGCCCACTTCACCGAAGAACACGCGCTTGTACAGCCACAGCGAATAAGCAGCACTGATGATCAGCGTGGTAGCAGCGCCCAGAGCAACCAGCGGATTCCACTGGAATGCGGCCAACACGATCATGAACTCACCAACGAAGCCGCTGGTACCCGGCAGACCGGAATTGGCCATGAAGAACAACAGTGCGAACGCCGCAAACCAAGGCATCACATTCACCACGCCGCCGTAATCGGCGATGCGGCGACTGTGCATGCGGTCATACAGCACGCCCACGCAGGAGAACATCGCGCCGGAGACGAAACCGTGCGAAACCATCTGCACCATGGCGCCCTGCAGGCCCAGGCGGGCTGCGTCGGCACTGCCGGCGTCACGTACCAGCCACAGCGCGATGAAGGTACCCAGGGTAACGAAACCCATGTGTGCGACCGACGAATAAGCAATCAGCTTCTTCATGTCGTCCTGCACCATCGCCACCAGGCCAACGTAGATCACCGCCACCAGCGACAACGCGATCACCAGCCAGGCCCACTCGTGGCTTGCGTCCGGAACGATCGGCAGGTTGAAACGCAGGAAACCATAGCCACCGATCTTCAGTGCGATCGCCGCCAGGATCACCGAGCCGGCGGTCGGCGCTTCAACGTGCGCGTCCGGCAGCCAGGTGTGCACCGGGAACATCGGGACCTTGACCGCGAAGGCGATCAGGAAGGCGAAGAATATCCAGGTCTGCTCCTTGGCCGACAGCTGCAGCTGGTACAGGTCAACCAGCTGGAAGCTGCCACCCTTCAGGTACAGGTAGATCAGTGCCACCAGCATCAGCACCGAGCCGAGGAAGGTGTACAGGAAGAACTTCATCGCCGCGTAGATGCGACGCGGACCGCCCCAGACGCCGATGATCAGGAACATCGGGATCAGCATGGCTTCGAAGAACACGTAGAACAGCATCGCGTCGGTGGCGGCGAAAATGCCGACCGTCACGCCTTCCAGGATCAGGAAGGCCGCCACGTACTGGTTGACGCGCTTGTCGACCACGCCCCAGGCACCGATCAGGGCCAACACGCCGATCAGCGTGGTCAGCAGGATCAGGGCAATGGCGATGCCGTCGACGGCGAGGTTGTAGCCGATGTCGAACGCCGGGATCCACGGGTGCTGTTCGACGAACTGCATCACATCGGCCGCGCCGCGGTCATAGCCGCTGAGCAGACCGAGGCTGAGCAGGAAGGTGAGCAATGCGACCGCCAGGGATGCCCAACGGGCAGCCTGGGCGTTACGCAAGGCGAGGATCAATGCACCGCCGATGATCGGCAGCCAGATGAGAATGCTAAGTAGAGGCCAGTTCGACACGTCTTCTATTCCGTACAGGTCAACGCCAGAAATGCATCAGCACGCCCAACAGGGCAATCAGGCCGATGATCATCGCGAACGCGTAGTGGTAGAGGAAACCGGATTGGGTGCGGCGCAACAGGTTGGCAGCCAGGTCGACCAGACGCGCCGAACCATTGACCATCACCCCATCAACGACCGTGCTATCAACGGCACGGGCGGCCTTGCCGAGCTGCACACCACCGCCGGCAAAGCCGTCGATCCAGAGCTTGTCGAAGCCGTACTTGTTTTCCAGCACCGAAACCACCGGTGCCAGGGTCTTGCGAGCCTGTCCTGCCAGTTCCGGCTTCCAGATGTAGAACACCCAGGCCAGCGCGAAACCTGCAACCGTCAGCCAGAACGCAGGCATCTGCATGCCGTGTATCGCATAGGCCACCGAACCGTGCCAGAACTCCTTGCCGACTTCGGCAATGGTGTCACGCGCAGGGTCGTAGAAGTCGACGATGCCGGTGAAGAACGACATGGCCTGGCCGGGGATGCCGCCAGCGGCAGCATGGCCATCCCAGCCGGTACCAAACAGCATCGGGCCGATGGTGAAGAAGCCGATCAGGATGGACGGAATAGCCAGCAGGATCAGCGGCACGGTCACCACCAGCGGCGACTCGTGCGGCTCGTGCGCACCATGACCGTGGTGGTCATCGTGGCCGTGGCCATGATCGGCGTGGTGATCATCATGTGCGTCGCGGAAGCGTTCCTTGCCGAAGAAGGTCAGGAACAGCAGGCGGAAGCTGTAGAAACTGGTGACGATCACGCCACCGAGCACCGCCCAGTAACCGTACAGGGCAACCCAGCCAGCATCGGCAGCATGCGCGTGCATCGCGGCCGCTTCGATGATGGTGTCCTTCGAGTAGAAACCGGCGAAGAACGGCGTACCCACCAGGGCCAACGTACCGATCCACATGGTGATGTGGGTGATCGGCATGTACTTGCGCAGGCCGCCCATCTTCATCATGTTCTGCTCATGGTGCATGCCCATGATCACCGAACCGGCCCCCAGGAACAGCAGCGCCTTGAAGAAGGCGTGGGTCATCAGGTGGAACACGGCGCCCGAGTAGGCCGACACGCCCAGTGCAACCGTCATGTAGCCCAGCTGCGACAAGGTCGAATAGGCAACCACGCGCTTGATGTCGGTCTGCACGATGCCGATCAGGCCGGTGAAGAACGCGGTGGTGGCACCGATGAACAGGATGAAGTCCAGCGCGGTCTGAGACAGCTCGAACAGCGGCGACATGCGGGTTACCATGAAGATACCCGCGGTGACCATGGTCGCGGCGTGGATCAGTGCCGAGATCGGGGTCGGGCCTTCCATCGAGTCCGGCAGCCAGACGTGCAGCGGCACCTGTGCCGACTTGCCCATCGCACCGATGAACAGGCAGATGCAGATGATGGTCGCCACGCTCCACTGGTTGTCGCCGATCAGCTGCACCATGGCGTGACCGGTCGTGTCGGTACCCAGCACCGTGCTGGCATTGGCGAACACGGTGGCGTAGTCCAGCGAGCCGAAGGCCCACAGGATGCCAGCGATGCCGAGCAGGAAGCCGAAGTCACCAACGCGATTGACCAGGAAGGCCTTCATGTTGGCGAAGATAGCCGTGGGCTTCTTGAAGTAGAAACCGATCAGCAGGTACGACACCAGACCCACCGCTTCCCAGCCAAAGAACAGCTGCAGGAAGTTGTTGCTCATCACCAGGGTGAGCATCGAGAAGGTGAACAGCGAGATGTAGCTGAAGAAACGCTGGTAGCCGTCATCTTCGGACATGTAGCCGATCGAGTAGACGTGGACCAGCAGCGACACGAAGGTCACCACCACCATCATCATCGCGGTCATGCGGTCGATCATGAAACCGACGTGGGCCGCGTACTGGCCGACTTCAAAGAAGGTGTAGACGTTCTGGTTGTACGGCTGCGCCCCGCCCCACAACAGCTGGGAGAAGATGTAGGCCGACAGGCCGCAGCTGATCGCCACGCCCAGGATGGTGATGTACTGGGCGCCCTTGCGCCCCACCTGACGACCGAACAGGCCGGCGATGATGCTGCCGAACAGTGGTGCAAGCACCACTGCAATCAACAGACTCTTGGAGAGAGTGATTTCCATCTTCGGATCAGCCCTTCAGCGAATCGACTTCGCCCACGTTGATGGTGTGGCGAGTACGGAACAAGGTCACCAGGATCGCGAGGCCGATTGCAGCTTCGGCCGCGGCCACGGTCAGGATGAAGAACACGAACAGCTGACCGGCGGTGTCGCCCAGCTCACGCGAGAAGGCGATGAAGTTGATGTTCACCGACAACAGCATCAGTTCGATCGACATCAACAACACGATGATGTTCTTGCGGTTGAGGAAGATGCCGGCAACGCTGATGCAGAACATCACCGCGCCCAGCGCAAGCATATGGCCCAGGGAAATCATGGCTTGGCCTCCTCGCCACCGTCATGTTGCGTATCGACCTGCACCACCGGCTTCTCGGCGGCCATCTTGACCATGCGCAGGCGGTCTTTTGCCTTGGTCATAGTCTGCTCGGTCGGGTTCTGCGTCTTCAGGCCTTCGCGACGGCGCAGGGTCAGCATCACGGCTGCAACCACGGCGACGGTCAGGATCACGGCCGCGAACTCGAACGGCAGCAGGTATTCAGTGAACAGGCTGCGTGCCAGCCAGGTGATGTTGGACGTATCGGCGGCCACCGCAGCGGCGTTGTCCACCGGGAACGGCGCGGTACGTGCCTTGACCCCGATCAGGGTCAGCATCTGCACCAGCATCACCACCGCGACCACCAGGCCGACCGGCAGGTAACGCACCCAGCCTTCACGCAGGTTGGTGGTGTCGATGTCCAGCATCATCACCACGAACAGGAACAACACCATCACCGCGCCGACATAGACCAGCACCAGGGTGACGCCGAGGAACTCCGCCCCCACCAGCAGCCATACGCAGGCGATGGAGAAGAAGGTCAGGATCAAGCACAGCACGGCGTACACCGGGTTGCGCACACTGATCACCGCTGCCGCGGAAATGCCGGCAATGATGGAGAAGAACCAGAAACAAATATTTACCCAATCCATCTCAAGACCTCAGCGGAAGGCGGCGTCGGCGGCACGGCGCTCGGCGATTTCGGCTTCAAGCCGGTCGCCAATTGCCAGCAGCTGCGGCTTGGTGATGACGTTCTCGCCACGCTTCTCGAAGTGGTACTCGAGAATGTGGGTCTCGACGATCGAGTCCACCGGGCAGCTTTCTTCGCAGAAGCCGCAGAAGATGCACTTGAACAGATCGATTTCGTAACGCGTGGTACGGCGGGTGCCGTCTTCGCGCTTGGCCGAGTCGATGGTGATCGCCAGTGCCGGGCACACCGCTTCGCACAGTTTGCAGGCGATGCAGCGTTCTTCACCGTTGGGGTAACGGCGCAGGGCGTGCAGGCCACGGAAACGCGGTGACTGCGGGAACTTCTCCATCGGGTACATCACGGTGTACTTGGGCTTGAACGTGTATTTCAACGTCAGCCACAAGCCGCCGAGCAACTCCAGGAGCAGCAGGCTTTTGAAATAGTGGGTGATCTTATTCATGAATCAAACGCCCTTCTGGATCACGCCGTAGAACACCATCAGTGCCGTCACCGCGATCCAGAAAATGGTCAGCGGGATGAACACCTTCCAGCCCAGACGCATGATCTGGTCATAACGGAAGCGCGGGAAGCTGGCACGGAACCAGATGTACGCACTGGCGAAGAACAGCACCTTGAGCAGCAGCCACGGCCAACCGCCGGTCCAGATCCAGTTGATCCACGGCGAGATGTCGGCCGTGATCCAACCCTGGAGCGGGCTCAGCCAGCCACCGAGGAAGAAGATCGAGATCAGGAAGCTGACCAGGATCATGTTGGCGTACTCGGCCAGGAAGAACAGTGCGAACGCACCGCCGGAGTACTCCACCATGTGACCGGCAACGATTTCCGACTCGCCTTCGACCACGTCGAACGGCGCGCGGTTGGTTTCGGCAACGCCGGACACCCAGTACACGACGAACAGCGGGAACAACGGCAGCAGGAACCAGTCGAACAGACCCGAATTGCCCTTCTGCGCCAGCACGATGTCGGTCAGGTTCAAGCTGCCGGCGGCAATCATCACGCCGACCAGGGCGAAGCCCATCGCGATTTCGTAGCTGACCACCTGAGCGGCCGAACGCATCGCACCGAGGAAGGCGTACTTGGAGTTGGAAGCCCAACCCGCGAGGATCACGCCGTACACGCCCAGCGAGGTCATCGCCAGCAGGTACAGCAGACCAACGTTGGCGTTGGACAGCACCAGCTTGTAATCGAACGGAACCACCGCCCACGCCGCGAACGACGGTGCCAGCACGATCAGCGGCGCGATGATGTACATCGCCTTGTGTGCGCTGGCCGGGGCAATGATTTCCTTGAACAGCAGCTTGGTGACGTCGGCGAAGGCCTGCAGCAGGCCGCCCAGACCGACATACATCGGCCCGTGGCGCACGTGCATCCAGCCGATCAGCTTGCGCTCCCACAACACGTAGAAGGCAACCGAAATGATCACCGGCATGGCGATCAAGAGGATCTTGATCACCGTCCACAGCACGATGCCGATGTCACCCAGCGACATGAACCACTGGAACAAGGGGTCGATCGCGTTTAACAGCAACTCGTTCATGCAGCCACCACCGTTACCCGAGCGGCACCCAGCGGCGCGGTTGCGCCGTGGCCCGATTCAATCCACACCGTACCGGCGGCGACGCGTGAGTCGACCACGACCGACAGCGTGGCGCGACCAGCGTCGGTACCGACCTTGGCCATCTGGCCTTCGCTCAGCTGCAGACGCGCAGCGTCGTCGGCATTGAGCACGATGCGCGGATCGTTGTTGAGCGGATGCGACTGCAGCGCCTGCGCACGACGCACGACGGCATCGGTACGGTAGATCGCCGGGGTCGAAGCCACTTCGAAGCCCTCGCCTGCCAGCTGCGGCTGCGCCGAAGCGGCAACCTTGACCGTGACCGGCTGCAGGCCAGCACGCAGGCCTGCCAGATCGGTGAAACCGAAACCGGCCAACTGCATGTCACCACCCAGCGCACGCAGCACGCGCCAGCCCTCGCGGGCCTCGCCCTGCAGCTTGCCGCCAGCACGGGCGACCTGGTTGCGGCCGTCCAGATTGGTCAACGTTGCGTCGATTTCCGGCAGCGCGCCGATCGGCAGGATCACATCGGCCACATCGCGGGTCGAGGTGCAGGCGAAGTGGCTGAAGGCCACGACCTTGGCACCGGCCAGCGCCTTGCGGGCAGCGGCGGTATCGGCGAAGTCCAGGCCCGGCTCGATGCCGTACAGGGCATAGGCCTTGCGCGGCTGCGCCAGCATTGCATTGACGTCCTTGCCGGCCGGCAGCACGCCAGCCTGGGCCAGGCCCACGGCATTCGCACCCTGCGGGATGCGGCACAGCTTGGCGCCGGTGGCAGCGGCAAACGCACTGGCAGCGGCACGGATGGCAGCGGCCTGCGGGTGATTCTCGGCAATCGCGCCGACGATGATGACGGTGTTGTTGCCGCCCTTCACCGCGTCGACCAGCTGCGCGTTGCCCAGCGTCTCGACGAAGCGCGACGGTGCAACGATGTGCTTGCCAGCCAGCTTGAACGCGAAGTCGAAATCAACCGGGTTGATCGAATGGATCTTGGCGCCGTTGCTGGTCTGCGCCTTGCGCAGGCGAGCGTGCAGCAGCGGCAGTTCATGGCGGATATTGCTACCCAGCACCACGATCTGATCCGCGTGCTCGATGTCGGCAAGCGACATGCCGAACGCTTCGGCAACCGGCGCATCGGAGAAGTCGCGGTTGTTGATGCGATGGTCGATGTTGTTCGAACCCAGGCCAGCGGCCAGGCGGGCCAGCAGTGCGCCCTCCTCGTTCGAGGTTGCCGGGTGCACCAGCACGCCGAGCTCGTCGCCACGGTTGGCTTCGAAGATTTCGCGGGCAGCGGCCAGACCTTCGGCCCAGCTCACTTCCTTCCACTCGCCATTGACCTTCTGCAGCGGCTTGACCGCGCGGTCGGCCGCATACAGGCCCTGGTGCGAATAACGATCGCGATCGGACAGCCAGCACTCGTTGACCAGCTCGTTGTCACGCGGCACCGCACGCAGCACTTCGCCGCGACGGGTGTGCAGGAACAGGTTCGAGCCCATCGCGTCGTGGTAACCCAGCGACTCGCGTGCGGTCAGTTCCCACGGACGCGCCTTGAACTGGAACACCTTGTTGGTCAGCGCGCCGACCGGGCATACGTCGATGACATTGCCGGACAGCTCGGTGGTCAACGGCTTGCCGTCGTAGGTACCGATCTGCAGGTTCTCACCACGCGACATGCCACCCAGCTCGTAGGTGCCAGCGACTTCAGCGGTGAAGCGCACGCAACGGGTGCACTGGATGCAGCGGGTCATCTCGGTGGCGACCAGCGGCCCCATGTCCTCGTCGACCACGACGCGCTTGCGCTCGTTGAAGCGGCTGACCGAACGGCCGTAGCCCAGCGACACGTCCTGCAGCTCGCACTCGCCGCCCTGATCGCAGATCGGGCAGTCCAGCGGGTGGTTGATGAGCAGGAACTCCATCACCGAGCGCTGGTACTTGAGCGCCTTTTCGTTGCGGGTCTGGATCTTCATGCCATCCATGACCGGGGTAGCGCAGGCCGGCGACGGCTTGGGCGACTTTTCAACGTCGACCAGGCACATGCGGCAGTTTGCGGCGATCGGCAGCTTCTCGTGGTAGCAGAAGCGCGGAATCGGGATGCCAGCCTTGTCGGCGGCCTGGATGATCATCGAACCCTTGGGTACGACCAGGGACTGACCATCGATATCGATGGTCACGTGATCCGGCGGTACATTGGGATTTACCGGTTGCGCGCTCATGCGGCAGCAGTCTCCACCTTCTTGCCGCCAACCATCGAATGACCGTTGACGATGTAGTACTCGAATTCGTTCCAGAACTGGCGCAGGAAGCCTTGAATCGGCCACGCTGCCGCCTCACCGAACGCACAGATGGTGTGGCCTTCGATCTGGCCGGCAACCGTCTTCAGCTGATGCAGGTCTTCCATCGTGGCCTGGCCGGCGACGATGCGCTCCAGCACACGGTGCATCCAGCCGGTACCTTCACGGCACGGGGTGCACTGGCCACAGGATTCCTTGTGGAAGAACTGGCTGATGCGGCAGGCGAACTTGACGCAGCAGACGCTGTCATCCAGCACCACGATGGCACCCGAACCCAGGCCCGAGCCCAGTGCGCGGATGGTGTCGTAGTCCATCGCCAGCCCATTGAGCTGCTCGGCGGTCAGCACCGGCATCGACACGCCGCCCGGGATTGCGCCCTTCAGCTTGCGGCCCGGACGCAGGCCACCGGCCATTGCCAGCAGGTCGTCGAAGCTGGTGCCCAACGGCACTTCGAAGTTGCCGCCCTTGGTCACGCAGCCGGAGACCGAGAAGCACTTCGGGCCGCCGTTGTTGGTCAGGCTCAGGTTCTTGAACCACTCCGCGCCGTTGCGGATGATCGCCGGCACCGAGGCATAGGTCTCGGTGTTGTTGATCGTGGTCGGCTTGCCGTACAGGCCGAAGTTGGCCGGGAACGGCGGCTTGTAACGCGGCTGGCCCTTCTTGCCTTCCAGCGATTCCATCAGTGCGGTTTCTTCGCCGCAGATGTAGGCGCCGGCGCCGAGTGCGCCATAGATATCGATGTCGCAACCGCTGCCCAGCACGTTCTTGCCGAGCCAGCCGTGCTTGTAGGCATCGGCCAGGGCCTGCTCGAAGTGCTCAAACGGCTCGTGGTGGAACTCACCGCGCAGGTAGTTGTACGCCGCAGTCGAGCCGGTGGCGTAGCAGGCAATCGCCATGCCTTCCACGACCGAATGCGGGTTGTAGCGCAGGATGTCGCGGTCCTTGCAGGTGCCCGGCTCGGATTCATCCGAGTTGCAGAGGATGTACTTCTGCACATCACCCTTGGGCATGAAGGACCACTTCAGGCCGGTCGGGAAGCCTGCACCGCCACGGCCACGCAGGCCGGACTGCTTGACCATCTCGATGACGTCGGCCGGCGGGATCTTCTCTTCGAGGATCTTGCGCAGCGCGGCGTAGCCACCGGTCTTCAGATAGCTTTCGTACGACCACGGGGTGTCGTAATGCAGCGTGGTGTAGACCACGTTGTGCGGAAGCGGCGCCGGTCCGACCGGGCCCTTGGATTCGTGGTGTGCCATGCCTTACTCCAGCCCGTCCAGCAGCGCGTCGACCTGGTCCAGCGTCAGGCGCTCGTGGTAATGGCCGTTGATGACCATCATCGGCGCACCGGCGCAACCAGCCAGGCACTCTTCCTCTTTCTTGAGGTAGACGCGGCCGTCAGCAGTCGATTCACCGTGCTTGATGCCCAGTTTCTTCTCGCAATGGCGGACGATGTCGTCGGCGCCATTGAGCCAGCAGCTGACGTTGGTGCAGATGGCGACGTTGTTGCGGCCAACCTTCTCGGTCTCGAACATCGAGTAGAAGGTTGCAACTTCGTACGCCCACACGAACGGCAGGTCCAGGTACTTGGCCACGCCGGCGATCAGCTCGTCGCTCAGCCAGCCCTGGTTCTGCTCCTGTGCGGCATGCAGGCCCTGCAGCACCGCCGAACGCTTGCGGTCCGGCGGGAACTTGGACAGCCAGTGATCGATGTGAGCGCGCGTCTTGTCGCTCAACACCACCATCGGGTCGACGTTGCGCGCCGCCTCGAAATTACCCGTCGCCTTCATAGGCCGACCTCAACGAATACCAAAAGCTGAAAAACCGATGCCTGCGGCGGCAGGACCGCGCAGGCAACGGACGATGTCTGATCCGCCGGCATTACCGGTCAACCTCACCGAACACGAGGTCGTAGGTGCCGATCATTGCCACCACGTCGGCCAGCATGTGGCCGCGCACGACCGAGTCGATCGAGGACAGGTGGGCGAAGCCCGGCGCGCGCAGGTGGGCGCGAAACGGCTTGTTGGCACCGTCGGAGACCAGGTAGCAACCGAATTCACCCTTGGGCGCTTCAACCGCCGCATAGGTTTCACCGGCCGGCACGCAGTAGCCTTCACTGAACAACTTGAAGTGATGGATCAGCGCTTCCATGTCGTCCTTCATCTCGGCGCGAGCCGGCGGGGCGACCTTGAAGTTCTTGACCATCACCGGGCCCGGATTGGCCTTCAGCCAAGCCACGCACTGCTTGATGATGCGGTTGGATTCACGCATTTCGGCGACGCGGACCAGGTAACGGTCGTAGCAGTCACCCTTGGTGCCCAGCGGCAGGTCGAAATCGACCGCGTCGTACTTGGCGTACGGCTGCTTCTTGCGCAGATCCCAAGCAATACCCGAACCACGCAGCATCACGCCGGTCATGCCCCAGGCCAGCGCATGTTCCGGGGTGATCACGCCAATGCCGACGGTACGCTGTTTCCAGATGCGGTTGTCGGTCAGCAGGGTTTCGTATTCGTCAACGCGACCCGGGAATTCCTTGGTGAAGTTCTCCAGGAAGTCGAGCAGCGAGCCTTCGCGCGAAGCATTCAGGCGCTTCAGCGCATTGCCCTTGTGCCAACGCGATTCCTTGTACTTCGGCATCGTGTCCGGCAGGTCGCGATAGACGCCACCCGGGCGGTAGTACGCCGCATGCATGCGCGCGCCGGAGACTGCTTCGTAGCAGTCCATCAGCTCTTCACGCTCACGGAAGGCATACAGCATCACCGCCATCGCGCCCAGATCGAGCGCGTTGGAACCCAGCCACATCAAGTGGTTCAGGATGCGGGTGATTTCATCGAACATGGTGCGGATGTACTGCGCACGCTCGGGCACCTCGATACCCACCAGGGTTTCGATCGCGCGGACATAAGCGTGCTCGTTGCACATCATCGAGCAGTAATCCAGGCGATCCATGTAACCGATCGACTGGTTGAACGGCTTGGATTCGGCCAGCTTCTCGGTCGCGCGGTGCAGCAGGCCGATATGCGGATCGGCGCGCATGATGGTCTCGCCGTCCATTTCCAGGATCAGGCGCAGCACACCGTGCGCGGCCGGATGCTGCGGGCCGAAGTTCATGGTGTAGTTGCGGATTTCCTGCTTGGCTTCGGCAGGATTGCTCGCAAAGGCCTGCGAAGCCTGGTGGAATTCCTTCTTTACGTCCGCACTCACTTGCTTGCCTCCGTCTGCGCGCGCTCGCCTTCAGCGGTCTGGAAACGGGCATCGTCGCGGATAACACGCGGCACGCCTACGCGCGGTTCGACCGAAGTCACCGGCTCGTAGACCACACGCTTCTTTTCTTCGTCGTAGCGCACTTCGACATTGCCGATCAGCGGGAAATCCTTGCGGAAAGGATGGCCCACGAAACCGTAGTCGGTCAGGATGCGACGCAGGTCCGGGTGACCTTCGAAGATCACGCCATACAGGTCGAACGCTTCGCGCTCGAACCAGTTCAGGCCCGGATAGATATCGGTCAGCGAGGCCACCACTGGCAGCGATTCGCTGGGTGCGTAGCAACGGATGCGCAGCAGCTGGTTGTGCTGGTAGGAGCGCAACTGGCAGACCACCGCGAAACGCTGCTTCGGCAGTGCGTCCGGCTGCGCGCCTTCGGCGGTTTCGTGGCTGGGGAATTCACCCCAGGCGAAACGACCTGCGCCACTGCCTTCCACACCACGACTGAAGCCGTGCGAGGAAACGTCCGAGGTATCCCACTCGTCGCTGCCGTAACCGAGGTAATCGACGCCGCACAGGTCGGTGGCGTGCTCGAAGCCGAGTTCATCACGCAGCGCCAGAGCGGTTGCGTGCCAATCGGCAACAGCCACTTCCAGCGTTACTTCGCCGCGCGGTTCGACCACCACAACCTGCGCACCGGCAAAACGGGCGCGAAGTTTATCGATGAGAGAAGGTGCTTGCTGGGCCATGGGGCTGGCGTGCTCTTGATTTGAAAGGGGGTCAGCGTGCGATGGTCTGGGTGCGCCAGATCTTCTTCTGCAGCTGCAAAATGCCGTACACCAGCGCCTCGGCGGTCGGCGGGCAGCCCGGGACGTAGACGTCCACCGGCACCACACGATCGCAACCGCGCACCACTGCATAGGAATAATGGTAATAACCGCCGCCGTTGGCGCAGCTACCCATCGAGATGACCCACTTCGGGTCCGGCATCTGGTCGTAGACCTTGCGCAGCGCCGGGGCCATCTTGTTGACCAGGGTGCCGGCCACGATCATCACGTCGGACTGACGCGGCGAGGGACGGAACACCACGCCATAACGATCAAGGTCCAGACGCGCCGCACCGGCGTGCATCATTTCCACCGCGCAGCAGGCCAGACCGAAGGTCATGGGCCACATCGAGCCGGTACGTGCCCAGTTCAACAGCGCGTCAACGCTGGTGGTCACATAGCCCTTCTCGAGCAGGGGGTTATCGCCTTCAGGCCGCAGAATGTCATCAACCCGCCCTTCCGGGACGGGGTTGTTCATCAGGCCGTCGAGAGTTTGGATCACTCCCATTCCAGCGCTCCCTTCTTCCACACGTAGATAAAGCCGAGGAACAGCATGCCCACGAACAAGCCCATGGTGACCAGCGAACGGGCGCCGAGCTCCATGAACACCTGGGTCCAGGGCACAATGAAGATGATTTCCAGGTCAAAGACGATGAACTGGATGGCGATGAGGTAGTAGCGCACGTCGAACTTCATGCGCGCGTTCTCGAACGCCTCGAAGCCACACTCGTAGGCGGAGAGTTTCTCGGTGTCCGGCGAACGCGGAGCGAGGAACCGACCGATCAACATCAGCGCAACGCCAATGCCGGTGGCGACGATCAGAAACAGCAGAGACGGCAAATATTCGGCCAGCACAGCGATTCTCTCTTGCCTCTGCCCGGGACACCTGCAGGTGCCAAGGCATGGGGGATGAACGGGACTTGCCACGACGGGAAGCTGCTGCAACCCGTGTACCCGCATAAAACAATGGTGCCCAAGAGGGGACTCGAACCCCTACGACTCTCGTCGCTACCACCTCAAGGTAGTGCGTCTACCAATTCCGCCACCTGGGCTTACGTCAGCGCAGCTGCTTCGCAGTGCGCCGCGTATTGTAACCGTCTTCAGTCTTTCTGTGCGGGTTCAGCGGGCTTTTCTTCGCTCTTGGCCGGAATATTTTCCGCCGGAGCCGCTGCCTGCGGCACTTCACCCACGGCAGCGGCAGCTGGAGCCGCCGGAACGGCCTGCAACTCACCTGCCGGAACCGCCGGCGCAGCAGCCGGAGCCGCCGTCTCAACCGTACCCATCAGGCCCACGCCCTGGTCCGCCGGACGCGAACCGTGGCTGGCGTACCATGCCATGAACAAGCTGATGCCGAAAAACACCACGGCCAGCCATTTGGTGCTCTTGGACAGGAAGTTGGACGCGCCACGCGCGCCAAACACCGTACCCGACGCACCGGCACCAAAACCCGAACCAGCGGCAGCACCAGAGCCACGCTGCATCAGGATCAGCGCGATCATCGCGAGCGCCACCAGCACATAGACCACATTGAGGATCAACATCAGCATTTTTGAAATCCGTCCCGGACAATTACCCGTTAGCGACTGGCGGCCGCCCTCGCGATGGCCAGAAAATCAGCCGCCACCAGCGAAGCGCCACCTACCAGCCCGCCATCGACGTCAGGCTGTGAAAACAGCTCTGCTGCGTTGTCGGGCTTGACGCTGCCGCCATAAAGGATCGACAACGAATCGGCAATTCTAGCATCGCGCTCGGCGACTACGCCACGAATGAACGCATGCACGGCCTGCGCCTGCTCCGGCGTGGCGGTACGACCGGTGCCAATTGCCCAGATCGGCTCATACGCCACCACCGCCTTGGCGAAGGCCTGCACCCCGGCCAGGTCCAGTACTGGCGCCAGCTGCGAGGCAATCACCGCCTCGGTCTGCGCGGTCTCACGCTGCTCCAGCGTCTCACCTACGCATAAGACTGGGATCAGACCAGCATTGATCGCAGCAACGAACTTGCGCGCAACCAGCTCACTGCTTTCGTTGTGATACTGCCGGCGCTCGGAGTGGCCGACCAAGCCGTGGGTGGCACCGACGTCCACCAGCATGCTGGCCGAAACCTCACCCGTGTAGGCGCCCTTTTCGTTGCTGCTGACATCCTGCGAGCCAAAAGCCAGCTCCGTCTCCTCGAAATCCTCGACCAGATCCCCCAGGTAGGGCAACGGCGGCAGGATCACCAGACTCACACCAGGCAGCGGCAGGCCCGCGGCCACCTGCCCGACCAGATCGGTGGCGAATTGCCGGCTGCCATGCAGCTTCCAGTTACCAGCAACGATTTTTTGGCGCATTCAGGCATAACTCCCCGGTAAAAAGTATCGGCAAAGGATAGCCGATATGCGGACATCGGCAGGACAAGCTGCAGACAACGGAAGACAAGACGCAAAAACGCCGCCGGGCCTGGGCCGCGGCGGCGCGATAGGACAGCTGGCGAAACCAGCGCCGGCTTACTTCAGCTTGATTTCGCGCAGGCGCTCTTCCAGGAAGCCATGGGCGGTGATCGCCTCCGGATAGCGGCTCGGATTCTCCGCGGTGATGCACGAAGGCAGCACGTCGATCAGGAAATCCGGGTTAGGGTGCAGGAAGAACGGCACCGAGTAACGCGGCTTGCGCGCCAGCTCGCCCGGAGGATTGACCACGCGATGGATGGTGGACGGGTACACATGGTTGGTCAGGCGCTGCAGCATGTCGCCGATGTTGACCACGATGGTGTCGGCGTCGGAGGTGAACGGGACCCACTCACCTTCATGCGACTGCACTTCCAGACCGGCCGCACTGGCACCGACCAGCAAGGTGATGAAGTTGATGTCGCCATGTGCGCCCGCGCGCACGTTGGGGATGTCATCGGTGGTGATCGGCGGATAGTGGATCGGGCGCAGGATCGAGTTGCCGTTGTTGGTCTTGTCGGCAAAGAAGGTCTCGGGCAGGCCAATGTGCAGGGCCAGGGCCGACAGCACGCGCGAGCCCAGCTGGTCCAGCTTCTGGTACAGGCCGTACCCATGCTCCTTGAAGCCGGGGACTTCGCTCGGCCACAGGTTCGGCGGCATCACCTCACGGTACTTGGAGTCATCGGCGATCTCGCGGCCGATATGCCAGAATTCCTTCAGGTCGAAATGCTTGGAGCCCTTGGCGGTTTCCACGCCGAACTGGGTATAGCCACGCGCACCGCCGCCGCCAGCGATGTGGTACTGCTTCTTCACATCTTCAGGCAGCGCGAAGAATGCCTTGAACACGTCATACGCGGCGTCGATCTCCGCCTGCGGGATGCCGTGGTTGCGAATACCCGCAAAACCCCACTGACGATACGCCGCGCCCAGTTCGGCCACGAAGGCCTCACGGTCGGTATCGAAACGGGTGATGTCGAGGGTGGGAATGCGGGAACTCATACAAAACTCCAAGGAAGGGAACGGAATGCCGGCTATTGGAACCGACATCCCGGCAACACCACTATGATCCAGCTCAAACCTGTGCGGCAGCCGAACGAACCGCCTCGGCCAGCGCCTCAAGCGTAGCGCTCATCAGCCCGGCCTCATCGGCCTCGACCGTGACCCGCACCACCGGCTCGGTACCCGACGGCCGCAGGAATGCCCTGCCCCGCCCGGCCACCGCCGCTTGTGCGGCCGCCAGTGCTGCCTGCACCGGCGCACTTGCAACCACTTCGCGCGCCCCGCTTTCCAGGCGCACATTGATCGTCTTCTGCGGCACCATCACCAGCCCCTGCAGCGCCTGCCGCAGGTTCACACCGGCACCCCCAAGCACTTCCAGCACCTGCAAGGCACTGACAATGGCATCACCGGTGGTAGCCCGGTCCAGGCACAGGATGTGACCAGAGGCTTCGCCGCCGAGCACGCCATTGCCCTCAACCAGGGCCTGGTGCACGTAGCGGTCGCCAACGTTGGCGCGGACAAACGGAATGCCCAGACGCTCCAGCGCCTGCTCCATTCCGTAATTGGTCATCAACGTACCGACCACCGGGCCACGCAGGCGACCATTGGCCTGCCAGGCCTTGGCCAGCACATACAACAAGCCATCGCCATCCACTGCAGCACCGGTGTGATCGACCATCAATACGCGATCACCATCACCATCGAAGGCGATACCAACATCGGCACCGACCTCGACCACCTTGCGCGCCAGACTGTCGATGTGCATCGAGCCCACGCCATCATTGATGTTGATGCCGTTCGGCTCGGCGCCGATCGCGGTCACCTCCGCCCCCAGCTCACGGAACAACAGCGGCGCGACGTGATAAGTGGCGCCGTGGGCGCAATCGAGCACGACCTTGAGTCCACGCAGATAGAAATTGCGCGGCACGCTGGCCTTGCAGAACTCGATGTAACGGCCGACCGCATCACGCGCGCGCACCGCCTTGCCGAGCTGCTCGGATTCCACCGTCGAGAACGGCTGATCCATCGCCGCCTCCAGCGCCAGCTCGGTGGCGTCGTCGAGCTTCTCGCCTTCGGCGGAGAAGAACTTGATTCCGTTGTCGTAATGCGGGTTGTGCGAGGCACTGATGACAATGCCGGCATCGGCACCCAGCGTATGCGCAAGGAAAGCCACCGCCGGGGTCGGCATCGGCCCGATCAACTGCACGTTGGCACCGGCGGCAACCAGGCCCGCTTCCAATGCCGACTCAAACATATAGCCCGAGATACGCGTGTCCTTGCCGATCACCACGGTCGGCTGCTGGCCGCCGCTGCGGGCGACCAGCACACGACCCAGCGCATTGCCAACGCGCAGCACGAAATCAGCGGAAATGACGCCCTTGCCGACCCGGCCACGGATGCCGTCGGTGCCAAAATACTTGCGTGTACTCATCAGGCAGCGGCTTCCTCGTGCTGCGGCTGGCGGCCCAGCATGGCCAACAGCTCGGCCAGCCGGTCCCGCATTTCGCGGCGGTCACAGATCTGGTCGATGGCGCCATGCTCGAGCAGGAACTCCGAGCGCTGGAAGCCTTCCGGCAGCTTTTCGCGCACGGTCTGTTCGATCACGCGCGGGCCGGCAAAGCCGATCAGCGCCTGCGGCTCGGCGATGTTGATGTCGCCCAGCATCGCGAACGAGGCCGACACGCCACCGGTGGTGGGGTGGGTCAGTACCGAGATATAGGGCAAGCCGGCTTCACGCAGCTTGGCCAGCGCGGCCGAGGTCTTGGCCATCTGCATCAGCGAGAACAGGCCTTCCTGCATGCGGGCACCGCCGGAGGCGGAGAAGCACACATAGGGGGAACCGATTTCCAGCGCCGTCTCTGCAGCCAGCGCGAAGCGCTCGCCAACCACCGAGCCCATCGAACCCCCCATGAAGGCGAAATCGAAGGAAGAAGCCACCAGCGGGCGGCCCTTCAGCAAGCCGCGCATGGCGACCAGCGCGTCGTACTCGCCGGTGTTCTTCTGGCTGGCCTTGATGCGTTCGACGTATTTCTTCTGGTCCTTGAACTTGAGCACGTCGGTCGGCCCGAGGCGGGCAGCGATCTCGCTGGTGCTGTCAGCGTCAAACAACGACGCCAGGCGCGCACGCGCACGGATGGCCATGTGGTGCCCGCACTTCGGGCAGACCTCCAGGTTTTCTTCCAGCTCCGGGCGGTACAGGGCCGCGCCGCAGCTACTGCATTTTTCCCACAGCCCCTCGGGGACGCTGCGTTTTTTGGAGGGCGTGTTGTCGGTACGGATGCCGGACGGCATCAACTTGCTGAGCCAACTCATGCGGGATGACAATTCCGTTCAGGGTGGCCTCGCGGCCACGACAGGGCCCACAGTCTAGCTCACCACTGCGACCAAGTCGCAGCACCAGATCTGGCGCAATCCCTACTGCCGCGTATGTTTGCAGTGCAATGCCAGGACACTGTAGTGGGGGGGGGGGGGGGGGGGGGGGGGGGGGGGGGGGGGGGCGGGGGGGGGGCCGCGCGGGGGGGGGGGGCGGGGCGGGGGGGGCGGGGCGCGCCCGCGCGGCGCCGGG
>NZ_JBRREC010000025.1:0-46302 GCF_056760015.1 Stenotrophomonas sp. STEN029
ACCATGCTCGGCAGGGGGCTTTACCGGGAATGCCCCTGCCGAGCATGGCTCGGCACTACAGGGCCTTACTGGAAGTTGTAGCGCACCACGTGGAAGAACACCGGCGCGGAGAACACCACCGAATCCAGTCGGTCCAGGATGCCACCATGGCCTTCGATCATCTCGCCCCAGTCCTTGGCGCCGAGGCTGCGCTTCACCGCCGACAGCGCCAGTCCGCCAAGGAAGCCGCAGATCACGATCAGCAGCGACAGTGCCGCCGACTGCAGTGGTGAGAACGGGGTGATCCACCACAGCGCCGCGCCCACGCCGGTCGCCGCCATACCGCCACCGACCAGGCCTTCAACTGTCTTCGACGGGCTGACCAAGGGGGCGAGCAGGTGTTTGCCGAACAGCTTGCCGAACACGTACTGCAGCACGTCGCTGAGCTGTACCACCAGCAGCAGGTAGAACAGCAGCATCAGGTTCTGCCCTTCGTAGCCGGGAATACGCAGCAGCATCAGTGCCGGCGCATGGCTGAGGCAGAACACGGTGAGCATCACGCCCCACTGGATCTTGGTGTTGCGCTCCAGGAAGTTCTCGGTGTCACCAGACAGTGCCGATACCGCCGGCAAGGCGAGGAAGCCGTACACCGGGATGCACATGACGAACAGGCCGTACCAGTCGATGCCGATCAGCCAGTACTGCAACGGGATAGCGATGTAGAAGCACAGGCACAGCGCCAGGTGATCGCCACGGCGCGTCGGCGTCAGCGAGATGAACTCGCGCAATGCGAAGAACGACAGCAGGCCGAAGAACACCAGCGTGGCGATCTTGCCGAGCACGAAGCAGAACAGCAGGACGGCGGCCATCACCCACCACGCACGGATGCGCGCGTTGAGGTTGTCGACCACCGAGCCCGGCTTGATCCGGCCGAGGATGAAGCCGATCGAGCTGGCGAGTATCAGCACGCCGAATACGCCGCCGATCATCCACCAGAAGCTGGGTGGCGCGCGCTCGATGGCCTGCTGCAGGAAACTGCCCAGCGGCAATTGTTGGAAAACGTTGTTCATGCCAGCTCCACCACCGCGTTGCGTGCGCGTTCCAGGAACTGCGCCTTGTCTTCACCGGGGACGCGGGTGAGCGGTGCGCCGAAGCGTGCCGTACATACCAGCGGCACCGGCACCATGCTGCCCTTGGGCAGCGCACGACGAGCATTGTCCAGATACACCGGTACCAGCTCCACATGCGGGTACTGCTGGGCCAGATGGAACAGGCCGGCCTTGAACGGCTGTGGCAACGGTTCGTGGTTGCGGGTGCCTTCCGGGAACAGGATCAATGAATCACCTGCGTCCAGCGCGTCATGCAAAGGCTGCAGTGGATCGCCTTCGCATTTGCTGCGGTCTCGTTCGATCAGCACTGCGTTGAAGCCCTTGTCGGCGATGAGCTTGCGCACGCCCTTGCTCCAGTAATCGCGCGCGGCGACTGGGCGGGTGTGCTCGCGCAGGGCTGGCGGCAGCGCCGACCACAACGCCACCGTATCCAGATGACTGGCGTGGTTGGCGAAGTAAATGCGCTGGGTGTCGTTGGGGCGGCTGCCGACCCAGCGCGGGTAGGCACCAATGAAGATCTTGACCGCGGCGACCAGCAGGCTGGAGAGCATCAGCTGCCTGCCTTGAGCTGCGTGGCGATGCCACGGGTGCGGGTGATGCAGGTCAACAGCGAGCCGGCGGCGATGATGATGGCGGCGGCAGGCAATGCGTAATGCGTGTGCGTGCTCAGCTGCTCGATGATGGCCAGCACGCAGGCTGCGGTGAGCACGAACATGCGGTGTTGCTTGGCCATCGGCCCGCGGAAGTCCTGGGCCAGACCAAGGCTGGCACCGGACAGGCGCACATAGGCGGTGAGCGCGGCCAGCAATGCGCCAAGCCAGCCCAGCCAGGGCATGCCGGCGGCATGGCCGAGCGCGATGATCAGCAGCGAGTCGGCGATGCGGTCCGGGTATTCGTTGTAGAGCGCGCCGGTAGGTGTCTGTTTGCCACCTTCCATTGCCACCATGCCATCAAGCAGGTTGCAGATCAGGCGCAGTTGGACGCCGACGGCGCAGGCGATCAGCCCGGGTATGCCGGGCCAATACAACAGCGCAGCTGCGCCACCTGCAGCAAAGAAGATGCTGAGTACCGAAATCTGGTTCGGTGTGATTGAGGAGCGTGCCAACGCGGCGCTGAGGGCGCGAGCCCAGCCGGTGGAACGGGCGGCAATTGGTCTACGGTCTTCCTTTCCCATGAGCCGATGGTAGTGCATTGGTCGTAATGGGGAACAGGGAGGAGGGCGCGGGGCTGCTGAGGTGGGGCTGTCGGAGGGCTTTGAGAGCGGCTCTGGGCTCGGCTTCTGCTTTGGCTTTTGGCTCTGGCTCTGGTTTTGGCTGTGGCTTTTGCGGTCGCTTTGGCAGTTGCTGTTTGCTGTCCCTTCTCCCGCCTGCGGGAGAAGGTGCCCGGAGGGCGGATGAGGTGGCTTTTGGGGCTTTGGCTTTTGCTGGATCGAGAGCCAACGCCAACGCCAAAGCCAAAGCCAAAGCTGCCCTCATCCCAACCCTTCTCCCGCAGGCGGGAGAAGGGCTAAAGCAAAAGCAACAGCCAAAGCCAAAAAAGAAGCTGCCCTCGCAGGCAGCCTTCTTTGCTCAAACGCTATCAGCGCGGGAAACCAGCTCAGATCGCCTGCAGTCGCGCGCGCGTCTCTGCATCTGGGAAACCAAGCGTGAGATAGCGCGGCGGGTGGATGTGCCGGGGGTCTTCACGCAGCAGGTGGCCGAGGACGGGTTGCGCCTGCTCCCAATCAACCATCAGGGTCTCGGCTTCCCCGCCATCCACAGGCATCACCAGAACCAATCGGTCGGTGCGTGGAAGTGAGCTCGCCACCCCATCAGTCCAGGCGCACAGCGAAACCCGGTCTTCGTTATGGACCATGAAAGTGGCAACAAATACATCTTCTTCATGCTTCTGGTGCACGCGTTCCAACAACTGTTTCTGCAACGCGTAGGCCTCGGCGTCGAGTTCCAGCCGCAGTTGCCGCTGTCGCTCACGCAGGCCCGCATCCGCCAGCACGTGTGCATGCAACTGGCCGTCGTCGTAGCGCAGCACCTCCCAGGAGATCACACGCCCATCGGCAAACGCATTGGCGGCCAACTCCAGCATCTGCGCCTGCCCCTGCAGGTCGCCTTCGCCGGTGACCAGCAATACGTCGCGGGTAGCCAGCATGAACACCGGCAGCCCGGCGACCGGCACCCGATGCAGCAGATCAGGCAGCAGTGCGCGGCTGCTGTCATAGGCATCACCCCATGCGGCCTGATAGACGCCGGGCAGCACCTCGACGAAGGGCTCATCAGGGCTTTCCCGCAGATTGCTGCGAGCGATGCTCAAGGCCTGGTCGAAATCCACGCCCCAGGCTTCTTCCGGGCCGCGGGTGAGGGTGGCGGTATGGTCGGGGTGGTCTACCGCCAGCAGCTCGACGCATTCCTCGCTCAGGCGGCGGTACTTGAGCTGCATCGGGGGAGCGTCCCAACCATCCTGTTCGGCATGATGCAGGTTGATCTCCTCCAACTGGGTGATGCTGCGGATCAAGGGGCGCAGCAAGGGCCGGGCCTGCTCCCAGCTCATCGCGTCATCTTTTTCGTGGACGCCAAGCAAGCTGCTGAAGGCCAGCAATGCCTTGCGTTGCTGCCCGCGCGGGGCGCCGAGATAGGCGTGGTAGGCGTTGTGCAGGTTGAAGTAGGAACCGTTGGCATGGCGGATGCGGAAGGTATCCGCCTCGTACTCCAGTTCATGCGGGTAACCATTGTTGCGCACCGCGTCGATGAACTTGCGGGCAAACCGGTCCGGGTCGGGCTTGTCTTTGAAGAGATTGCCGAAAAATTCTGAAAACATGCCAACGCTCCCTGTGTATGCAGGGCAATGGTGTGCGGGCACGTCGGTGCTTGGCAAGCGCGGTTGTACAAAAAGCAGACGGGCCGCTTGCGCGGCCCGTCCGGGTAGTGCTTTTACCTGCCGCTGAACTTACTTCAGCTTTGCAGCCTTGCGCAGGGCTTCGGCACGGTCGGTGTTTTCCCAGGAGAACGCGGTTGCGTTCTGGGTCTTGCCGTCGCCGTCGACGTACGAGAATTCCTTCGGCTTGCGGCCGAAGTGGCCGTAGGCAGCGGTCTGCTGGTACATCGGGTGGATCAGGTCCAGCATCTTGATGATGCCGTACGGACGCAGGTCGAAGTGGGCGCGGATCAGCTTCTCGATCTGTGCGTCCGGGATCTTGCCGGTGCCGAAGGTGGTGACCGAGATCGAGGTCGGCTCGGCCACGCCGATGGCGTAGGAGACCTGCACTTCGCACTTGTCGGCCAGGCCAGCGGCAACCACGTTCTTGGCGACGTAACGGGCAGCGTAAGCAGCCGAACGGTCAACCTTGGACGGGTCCTTGCCGGAGAACGCACCGCCACCGTGACGGGCCATGCCGCCGTAGGTGTCGACGATGATCTTGCGACCGGTCAGGCCGCAATCGCCCACCGGGCCGCCGATCACGAAGATGCCGGTCGGGTTGATGTGCACCTTGTTCTTCGGCAGCTTGTCCAGCCATGCCTTCGGCAGCACCGGCTTGAGGATGTGCTCGCGCACGGCCTCGACCAGGTCCTTCTGCTTCACGCCCGGATCGTGCTGGGTCGACAGCACAACCGCGTCCAGACCTTCGATCTTGCCGTCCTGGCCGTAACGCAGGGTCACCTGGCTCTTGGCGTCCGGGCGCAGCCACGGCAACGGCGAGTTCTTCTTCTTGCGGACCTTGGCCTGCTGCTCGACCAGGCGGTGCGAGTAGTAGATCGGTGCCGGCATGAATTCCGGGGCTTCGTTGCAGGCATAGCCGAACATCAGGCCCTGGTCACCAGCGCCTTGCTCTTCCGGCTTCTTGGCCTTCTTGTTGGTGCCGTCAACGCCGGCAGCAATGTCGGGCGACTGCTTGCCCAGCATGTTGATGATGGCGCAGGTGTGGCCGTCGAAGCCGACATTGGAGTTGTCGTAGCCGATCTCGTTGATGACGTTGCGGGTCAGTTCTTCGATATCGACCCACGCCGAGGTGGTCACTTCGCCGGCGACAATCGCCGCACCGGTCTTGACCAGGGTTTCGCAGGCCACGCGGGCGCGCTTGTCCTGGGCCAGGATCGCGTCCAGCACCGCATCGGAGATCTGGTCGGCAATCTTGTCCGGATGGCCTTCGGAGACCGATTCGGAGGTGAACAGGTAGCTGGACATCGGGCTATATATCCCTTGATTCGGATGGAAAGATGGGCGCGCATCATACACGGTCGGCACCTTGACGGAATAGTGCCGAAGTGTCTGTTGCCATCCGGTTAAGGCACGGTCACCGGATTGCCGCAAAACCGCAACCAGCCTGCCTTGTAGCGGGCGCAGGCTCCCGGCCAATGGGCCGACAGGGAGACCTTGCCATGCAACAGATCGCGCAGCGCCTGCAGCAACGCTATCCCGATTGGTTCCACGGCCCGCGCCGCCACCTGGCCCAGCCGCTGCTGCGCACAGTGGGGCGCTGGTCACGTTTCGACCAGATGGACGCCTTCCTGCAGCGCAGTGCCGGGTTGCAGGGCTTCGCCTTCGTCAGCGCCGCGCTGGGCTTCCTGGACGCCGGCTATGCGGTGGATGCGGCGGCGCTGACGCGGATTCCGGCCAGCGGCCGCCTGCTGATCGTCGCCAACCACCCGTCCGGGGCGCTGGATGCGCTGGCCTTGCTGGACGCGGTGGGCCGGGTCCGCAACGACGTACGGATCATCGCCAACGACATGCTGCTGGAGCTGGAGCCGTTGCGTGAGCTGCTGCTGCCGGTTCGCATCCTCGGCGGCCGTGCCCAGCGGGCCAGCCTGCAGGCGGTGGAACAGGCGCTGCAGGCGGAGCAGTGCGTGATCGTGTTCCCGGCCGGTGAGGTCTCGCGGCTGTCGCTGCAGGGTATCCGCGACGGCCGCTGGAACCGCGGTTTCGTCCGTTTCGCCCGCGCCTGCGACACGCCGGTGCTGCCGGTGCGGGTGCAGGCGCGTAACTCGGCCCTGTTCTACGGCGCCTCGGCGCTGTTCAAGCCTGCAGGTACCGCCTTGCTGGCGCGGGAGATGTTTGCCCGCCGCAAGCGCCCGCTGCGCCTGCAGATCGGCCAGCTGATGCGGCTGGACGCGCAGCAGGACCCGGCGCGGCAGCTGCAGGCGGTGCGCGACGCGCTGTACGCGCTGGGCAGGGAGCAGCAGAACGCCGAGTTGCGCGAGGACGGCCCGCAGCCGCTGGCCGAGCCGGTAGCTGTGGCCGATGTCGCCGCTGCCATCGACACGACTGAGCTGCTCGGCCAGACCAGCGACGGCAAGCAGATCCGCCTGGCCCACTGCGCCGCCAACTCACCCTTGCTGCTGGAGCTGGGTCGGCTGCGTGAGCTGACCTTCCGCCAAGTGGGCGAGGGCACCGGCCGCAGCCGGGACCTGGATGACTTCGACCCGCTCTACCAGCACATCGTGGTCTGGGACGCGCCCGCTCAGCGCATCGCCGGTGCCTACCGGGTGATGCGCGGCGCACCGGCCTTGGCGCGCAGTGGCCTGCAGGGCCTGTATACCGCCAGCCTGTTCCGCTACTCGGACGATGCCATCCCGCGCATCGCCGAGGGCATGGAGCTGGGCCGCAGCTTCGTGGTGCCCGACTACTGGGGTAGCCGCAGCCTGGACTACCTGTGGCAGGGCATCGGCGCCTACCTCGCTAGCCAGCCGGGGGTGCGCTATCTGTTTGGCGCGGTGTCGATCAGCGCCGCACTGCCGCGCGAGGCGCGCGAGCAGCTGGTGGCCTATTACCAGCAGTACTACGGCGCCGGCCGCAGCCTGGCCGAGTCGAACCGGCCCTTCCAGTACTTCGCCGCGCCACCGAGTTTCGGTGAGCTGGATACGCAGGCCGCGTTCGATGTGCTCAAGGCCAACCTGGCGACGCTGGGCACCAGCGTGCCGACCTTGTACCGGCAGTACACCGATCTGTGCGAACCCGGTGGCGCACGTTTCCTCGCGTTCGGTGTCGATCCGGATTTCAGCGATTCCATCGACGGCCTGATCGAGGTGGACCTGCAGGCCATCCGCCCGCACAAACGCAAACGCTATCTGCGTGATGCCGGAGCAACGGCATGAGTGCGGTGCCGGTGCTGCCGCTGCACCGGCGCGCAGTGTTCATCTCCGACACGCATCTGGGTGCGCGCCATTGCCATGCGGCCGAACTGGCTCGCTTCCTCACCAGCCTGCGTTGCGAACGTCTGTATCTGGTCGGCGACATCGTCGATCTATGGTGGCTTTCGCATAAGCGCGCAACCTGGCAGCAGGCACACAACGAGGTGATCGAAGCGCTGCATGCACTGCGTCGCGCCGGCACCGAGATCATCTACATCCCCGGCAACCACGATGCACCACTGCGGCGCACCTGCGGTTTGATGCTGCCGGCCATGCAGGTGCGGCGCCGCGCCATCCACACCACCGTCGATGGCCGGCGCCTGTTGGTCGTGCATGGTGATGACTACGACGGCGCCACCCATTTCGGTGGGCTGCAGGAACGCTTTGGTGACTGGCTGTACTACCGCATCCTCACCGGCAACCGCCTGTTCAACGCCGCGCGGCGCCGGCTTGGCCTGCGCTACTGGTCGCTGTCGGAGTTCCTCAAGCGCCAAAGCGGCGCGGCTGAGCGCTATATCGAGCGCTTCGTGCAGGCTGGGCTGGCCGACGTACGCCGGCGCGGCCTGGACGGCATCATCTGCGGGCATATCCACCGCGCGGCGCTGGTCGAGCGCGATGGCCTTATTTATGCCAACGACGGCGACTGGGTAGAAAGCCTGACCGCGCTGGCCGAAGACCCCGATGGCAGCCTGCGCCTGCTCGATCATTCCGGCCGCAGCCTGGCCTGTTTGCCGGGAAGCCTGCGGCAGGCGCAGGCGGCCTGATTGCCCGGCTGACTTCTTCCTCACCCGTTGGGCGGCTATGCTGGGTCCAGCCAACGAACAGGGAGTATCGGGGTGGCAGGCAAGCAACCAGCATCGGTCGCGATAGGGTTGTGTGTGCTGTGGATGCTGCTGGCGCCGCCGGCAGCAGCCTCGGAGACGGTGCCGGCGTTGAGCTATGAGCAGGCGCGGCAGCGCCTGGAGCAGGTGTCTGATGCGCTGGCCGCCGCCGATGCCGGGGTGCGCAACAAGCTGGACCTGCAGGATGCCAGCCGCTACCTGCGGCTGCCGGAAGTCACCGCCGACGTGCGCCGCATGCAGTTCCAGAAGACCTTGAACCTGCCGCTGGGTTCGTTGGCACCGGTGGCCGAGGCCTTTGGCATCGAGTCACCGCTGGAGTTCGGCGAGCGCGACTGGCGTACACGTCCCATTGTTACTGCCAGCGTGCCCTTGTACAGCGGTGGCTTGATCCCGGCCGCGCAGGGGGCTGCACAGGCCGCCAGCGAACTGGCCCAGGCCGATCGCGAACTGCAGCGGCAGTCCTTGTCGCTGCAGCTGGTGCAGGCTTACTTCGGCCAGCAGTTGGCCGAGCAGGCGGTACAAGTGCGCCGTGACGTGCGTGACGGTCTGCAGCGGCACCTCGAAGATGCGCAGAAGCTCGAACGCGAGGGTTTTGCCACCAAGGCGCAACGGCTGCAGGCCAACGTCGCCCGCGACAAGGCCGAGCGCGAATACCAGAAGGCCGTCAACGATCTGTCCACCCTGCAGCAGGCGCTGGCCACCTTGCTGCGCAGTGGCGGCACGGTTGCGACTACGTCGCCGCTGTTCGTGATCAATGGCCCGGTCGGTGCGCGCGAGGAATTCGAACGCAGTGCCCAGCAGCGGCATCCGCAGGTTGGTCGCTTGCGCGCGTTGACCGCGCAGGCCGAGCAGGGCGTGCGTGCGCAGCAGGCCAAGCTCAAGCCGCAGATCTACCTGTTCGGCCAGTACGACCTGCGCCGTCGTGATGCGTTGTTGACCGACGCCGACTGGGCATTCGGTATCGGCCTGCGCTATACCTTCCTGTCGCCGACGGCGCGGCCGCTGCAGGTCAGTGCTGCACGTGCGCAGTTGGAGCAGGCACAGTCGGGGCTGAGCGAGGTGGAGAACCAGTTGCAGCTCGGCGTCGGCAAGGCCTGGAACGAGCTGGAGACCGCCCGCGCGCAGTTCCAGCTGCTCGACAGCAGCATCGCCCAGGCGCAGGAAAACCTGCGCCTGCAGGAGCTGTCGTTCCGCGAAGGCCAGTCCACCTCGCTGGATGTGATCGACGCGCGGCTCGGCCTGGGCGGGGCGCAGGTGGAGCGTGCACAGGCTGCCTATCAATTCGACGTGGCGCTGGCGCAGCTGCTGGAAGTGAGCGGGCAGCTGCAACGTTTTGACGACTACCGCCAACGTGCGGACAAGGTGCTGGAATGAGCGATTCGCTGCAGGTGGAGACCAATCCGCGGCAACGCCGCGTGTTCCTGATTGCCGGCGTGGTGTTGCTGGTGCTGGTGGCAGTCGGCCTGTGGCTGGGCTTGCGCAGCCCACCGGACCAGGTGCAGGGCATGGCCGATGCCGACAACGTCAACGTCGCCGCCAAGGTCACCGCGCGCCTGCAGCAGTTGCATGTGCGCGAAGGCGACCGGGTCACCGCCGGGCAGGTGCTGTTCGATCTCGATAGCCCTGAAGTCGCCGCCAAGGAGCGCCAGGCTGACGCGGTGGTGGCTGCAGCGGCGGCGATGGCGTCCAAGGCCGAGGAGGGTGCACGCAGCGAGGATATCCGCGCCGCCGAAGCCAACTGGAAGCGCGCACAGGCCGGCGCCGAGCTTGCGACCAGCACCTTCCGCCGGCTCGACAATCTTTATGCCGAAGGCGTGGTGAGCCGGCAGAAGCGCGACGAAGCACAGGCGCAGGCGCGCAGCGCCAACGAACTGACCCGCGCTGCCCGCGCGCAGTACGACCTTGCCCTTGCCGGTGCACGGGTGCAGGACAAGGACGCGGCACTGGCACAGGTGCGGCAGGCGGAGGGCGCCAAGGCCGAGGTCGATGCGGCGCGGCAGGAAACCCAGGGCCGCGCGCCGCTGGCGGGTGAGGTCGGCAAGCGCATGGCCGATATCGGCGAGCTGGTGCCAGCCGGCTATCCGGTCTTCACCCTGGTCGATATCGACCACATGTGGGTGGCACTGAACCTGCGCGAGGACCAGATGAACGGGCTCAAGCCCGGCGCCCGCCTGCAGGGCACGATTCCGGCGTTGCAGGACCGCAGTGCGGCGTTCGAGGTCTACTTCATCAATCCGGCCGGTGACTACGCCACCTGGCGCAGCACGCGGCAGTCGTCCGGCTATGACGTGCGCAGCTTTGAGGTGCGGGCGCGGCCACAGCAGGCAATCGAAGGATTCCGGCCGGGCATGAGCGTGCTGTTTGCATGGCCGCAGGACTGACATCTGCCGGTACCTTCGCCGCCTCGCTGCGGCGCGAGTTGCAGCACTGGCGCAGTGACCGCTGGGAGCTGGCGTTGGTGACGGTGCTGCCATTGCTGCTGATGGCGCTGATGATGTGGCTGTTCTCGGGCTCGGTGCTGCGGCAGGTGCCGATCGCCCTGGTTGACCTGGACCACAGCCCGACCAGTCGCGGCCTGGCACGCGCCATCGATGACAGCCCCGGCGTGCGGGTGGCAAGCCAGCCGGCGTCGCTGCAGCAGGCGCAGGCGCAGCTGCGGGCGCTGGAAGTGTTTGCCATCGTGCTGGTGCCACGCGACCTGAGCCGGCGCGCGCTGCGTGGCGAAACCGTACCGGTCTACGCGTTCTACAACGCCACCTACATGGCGACCGGGCAATCGGCCGGGCGCGATATCGGCGACGCGGTGAGCGCCTACAACGCGCGCATGCTCAAGCAGCAGATCGCGCTGCAGGTTGGCCCGGCAAAACTGCGTGGGCCGCCGGTGACGGTGCAGGCGACGGTGCTGTACAACCCGGCGCGCAGCTATGAATTGTTCCTGCTGCCGCTGATCTTCCCGGCCATGCTGTCCCTGCTGGCCGCGCTCGCGGCCGGTGCCGCGGTTGGGCGCGAGCAGCGCGATGGCCTGCTCGGCGGCTGGTTGCAGCAACGGCCGTGGGCGGCGATGGCCGGCAAGCTGTTTCCGTATGTCGCGCTGTTCTCGCTGTATGGCGCGCTGGGCCTGCTGTATCTGGCCTATGTGCGCGGTGACGGCGTGGCCGGCAGTCTGTGGCTGATGCTGCTGGCGCAGCCGCTGTTCTACCTGGCCTGCTGCAGTTTCGCGCTGTTGTTCATCGCCGTGACCCGCGACACCTGCACGGGGCTGTCTGCGGTGGGTCTGACGATTGGCACCGCGCTGGCGTTTTCCGGTGCCACCTTCCCGGTGATCGAGGCGCCGTTGTTCACCCGCGTCTGGAACATGCTGCTGCCGCTCACCGCCTATGTGCAGGTGCAGATGCAGCAGTTGTTCATGGGCGCGCCTTGGCAAGTATCGCTGCGGCCGCTGGCGGTACTGCTGTTGATGAGCGTGGTGGCCGGCGGCTTGGCGGCCTGCCTGCTGCTGCGCACGGCACGACAGCAGGTGCGCGCATGAGCGGCTTCGGAGCGGGCTTCCGGAGCGCCTTGCAGGCGATGTTCGCCGACCCGGCCGCGCGCGCGGTGATGATAGGGGCGGTGCTGCTGTACTCGTTCTTCTACCCGGCGGCGTATCGCCACCAGGTCGCCAGTGACCTGCCGATCGCGGTGGTGGATGCGGACCACAGCGCCAGCAGCCGCGAGCTGATCCGGCATGTGGACGCACTGCTGGCGGTGCGGGTGGTCAGCCAGCCGCCGGATCTGGCCCAGGCCAAACAGCAACTGCTGCGCGGCGAAGTGGATGGCATCGTGCTGATCCCGCAGCGGCTGGAGCGCGACATCCTGCGTGGCGGCAGCGGTCAACTGGTGTTGCTGGGCAACGGTGCCTACCTGAGCCGGGCCAGCACCATCCTCAACGGGCTGGCCGAGGGCATCACCGGCTTTGGTCGCCAGCAGGCGGTGCGCCAGGCGGCGTTCATGGGCGCGCCGCAGGCAGCGCCGCTGCAACTGGTGCAGCGGCCGCTGTACAACACCCGCGAAGGCTATGGCAGCAGCGTGGTGCCCGGCGTATCGGAATTGATCGTGCACCAGACCCTGCTGCTCGGCATCGGCGTACTGCTGGGCAGTCGCCGCGCGCAGCTGGGCCGGCGCCTGCAGTTCGACCTGCCGACCTTGTCCGGCATGGCGCTGGCTTTCGTCGTGGTGGCGGTTTGCGGGCTGCTGTACTACGTCGGCTTCACTGCCTGGGCGCAGGATTATCCGCGCGGCGGCAATATCCCGGGAATGTTGTTGGCGGTGCTGCTGTTCGCGCTGGCGACGGTGCCATTCGGGATGTTCATCGCCAGCTTCTTCGATACCCGCGAGCGTGCGTTCCAGTACGTCACCGCGGTGTCGATCCCGTTGTTCTTCCTGTCCAACCTGTCCTGGCCGGCCATCGCCTCGCCGCCAGCCCTGGTGGCATTGGCCAAGTTGCTGCCGACCACCGCGGGCATCAATGCCATCGTCCGCACCCAGCAGTTGGGTGCGCGCTTGCCGGAGATAGCTGGCGAGCTGCTCAATCTGCTGTTGCTGGCGCTGCTGTACGGCGGCCTGATGCTGTGGCGGCTGCATGGCCGAAGACGGCGCTGAGCGCCGCGTTGGCTGCTAGCATCGGCGCATGGATTCCCTCAGCCAGATCGTTCTCGGTGGTGCGATCGCCGCCGCCATCACCCCCGCCGCCCATCGCCGCGCCGCCTTGCTTGCAGGCGCCGCTTTGGCAACGCTGCCCGATCTGGACGGCTTGGCGATCATGGCCTTCACCGACAACCCGGTGAGCCTGATGACGGTGCACCGCAGCTTCAGCCATTCGCTGTTCGTGCTGCCCTTGCTGGGCACCTTGATCTGGTGGTTGTACAAGCGTTTCGGCCATGGCCGCGTTGCCCAGGCGCCGGTGCGCTGGTGGTGGGCGATGGTGCTGGCGCTGGTGACGCATCCATTGCTGGACGCCTTCACTGTTTACGGCACGCAGCTGTGGTGGCCGCTGACGCCGCCACCGACGATGTGGTCCAGCGTCTTCATCATCGATCCGCTGTATACGATCTGGTTGTTGATCGCCTGCGGCATTGCCTGGTTCGCGCGTGCCCGGCCGTTGGCGCAACGCGCGCTGGTGGCGGGCCTGGTGTTGAGTTCCGGTTATCTGGGCTGGTCGTTGATCGCCAAGGCGCAGGTGGATCGGCTGGCCGCGCAGTCACTGGCGCATATGGGCCTGGCCGATGCGCCGCGCTTCTCGGTGCCGATGCCGTTCAACACCTTGCTGTGGCGGGTAGTGGCGATGACGCCGCAGGGCTATGTGGTCGGTGATCGTTCGCTATGGGCCGATCACGGGCCGATGCAGTTCCAGGGCTACCCCTCGAATGTGCAGGCGCTGCGGCAGGCCGCCGAAGTGCCTGCGGTGCAGCGACTGGACTGGTTCAACCACGGCTTCATGCGTGCACAGGTGGTCGATGGCGAGCTGGTGCTCAGCGATCTGCGCATGGGGCTGGAGCCGGATTACAACTTCAACTTCGCCGTTGCCAGCGAGCGCGATGGCCAGTGGCAGGCGATGCCGCCACGGCAGGTGATGCCGGCCTATCGGCAGGCCGGCAATCGTGATGTGCTGAAGCAGCGCTTGGCGCTGGTGTGGCAGCGTATCTGGCGTGCGCCGGTGGCAACCGGCCCCGCCGCAACTCAGTAGACCGTGGCGCGGGCCTGCACGAAGGAATAGAAGAACACCGCATTGGGGTCGTTCTGCACCTGGGTGAACTCGGCGCGCATGCCATCCACCGTGGCCTGGTCGACCTTGCCGGCTTCCAGCAGTTGCTCGGCCGCTGACAGCAGCAGTTCTTCCCACAGCGCGAACATCACCTTGCGCCGCGCTGGTTCGCGGTTGTCCAGGTGCACGGTCTTGGTCTGCGTCTGCACATCGCGGAAGCCGCCGGCCAGCAGCAGGTTGCCGAGCTTGGCGCCGACGAACGGGTCGCCACCGCTGTCGATCTGGAAATCGTTGAACGCCATCCAGTAGCGCCAGAGGTTGGGCGAGTAGGGGTCAAGCAGGAACGAGGCGTTCATCACCTCGGTGACGAATACCGGCGAGCCCGGGCTCAGCACCCGCCGCACTTCGGCCAGCGCGCGCGCGGGCGAGGGGACGTGCTCCAACACCCAGCACAGGAAGGCGCCGTCGAAGCTGCGCGGTTCGAACGGCAGGTCGGTGGCATTGGCGCGCTGGAACTCGACGCGCTCCTGCAGCCACGGCATCTGTGCCAGATGCGCGTTGGCGGCAGCCAGCTGGCGCTCGTTGAGGTCGATGCCGGTGACCCGCAGCTCGGGGAAGCGGCGCAGCAGGATCTCGCTCTGCGCACCGACGCCGCTGCCTACTTCGAGGATGTGGCGGGAGTTGCGGAAGTCGATGTCATGGAAGATCGCCGGTTCGAACAGGCGTGCCTGCTTGCGCAGCCGCTCCTGTTCGTTTGCCGAGAAGCCATGCAGGTAGGGGAAGTCGTTGAGAGTCATGGAAACAGCGTCGTGCAGTGATCCGCCCAGTATCGCCAGCCGGTGTTACCGCGGCGCATGCGTAACGGAACCCAGCATTGCGGTGCCAGCAGCAATGTCGGCAGGGCGCGGGTTTGCGGGTGCGGGCCGCATATAGCTGTTGGTTCTGAGAAGTGGCCGATCTGGAATGAGGGTTTGGTGAGCGCTTGGGCCTGGCTTGAAGGGGGCCTGTAAAGCCGCCCAGGCATTTGTTCTGAAAATGAAACGAATTATTGGAATTTAAGTAATTGTTCCGAATTTGTTGGCAAATACAATGGACGCCATCAAGCAAAGACCGGCGGTGTTGCCGGGCTGCTTCCCCCTGAAGGAAACGATCATGAACAGCCAAGCCATCTCCCTGTACAAGAAGCGCCGCTCCCAGTACGCCCTCGGCAAGCAGCTGCCGATCAGCCAGGACGACACCATCCAGTTGATCAAGCAGGCAGTGCGCGAGGCGCCGTCTTCGTTCAACTCGCAGTCCACCCGCGCGCTGATCCTGTTCGGCGACCACAGCCAGAAGTTCTGGGACCTGACCAAGGAAGAGCTGCGCAAGATCGTACCGGCAGAGGCGTTTGCGGCCACCGAAGGCAAGATCAACAGCTTTGCCGCCGGCGCTGGCACGGTGCTGTATTTCACCGACACCGACGTGGTGAAGGGCCTGCAGGAGCAGTTCGCCCTGTACGCCGACAATTTCCCGGTGTGGGCGGAGCAGTCCAACGGCATGGCGCAGTTCGCGGTGTGGACCGCACTGGCCGAGGCCGGTGTCGGCGCCAGCCTGCAGCATTACAACCCGTTGGTGGACGAAGCCGTGCGCAGGCAGTGGGGCATCCATGGCAACTGGCAGCTGCGTGCGCAGATGCCGTTCGGCTCGAATGAAGCCCCGTTCGGTGAAAAGACCTTCATGGAAGACGAAGCGCGCTTCAAGGTATTTGCCTGATCAAGGTATTCGGCTGAATTGCAGTGGCGCGGTTCTCTCCCCCGCGCGCCGCTGACAGTCGAACGGGCCCGCCAGCGCAAGCTGGTGGGCTTTTTTGTAGTGCCGAGCCATGCTCGGCAGAGGCCTCATGCACAATCTGACAGATCGTCGGTACGGCCCCAGCCGAGCATGGCTCGGCTCTACAAGGGCTGTATGCACGATCGGGCAGAAGCAGGTTGCGTAGTGCCGAGCCATGCTCGGCAGAGGCTCCATGCATAATCCGCCAGATCGTCGGTAAGGCCCCAGCCGAGCATGGCTCGGCTCTACAGGAGGGGCTCCATGCACAATCTGACAGATTGTCGGTAACACCCCAGCCGAGCATGGTTCAGTTCTACAGCGCGTACGCCGTTTCGCCCGCCACCAGCGCATCGAAATAGTCACGGGTCAGCCGGATCTGCGCGTCGGCGGTTTCCGCGGCGTTGACCACCGCGCGGAACGCGGCATTCTCCGGGCGGTCCTTTGCGTACCAGCCCAGGTGCTTGCGGGCGATGCGCACGCCCTGCGGTTCGCCGTAGAAGGCGTGCAGGTCGTTGAGGTGACCCAGCAGGATGTCGCGGACCTCTTCCACAGACGGCGGCGGCAGTTCCTCGCCGGTAGCCAGGTAATGGGCGATCTCACGGAAGATCCACGGCCGACCCTGGGCGGCGCGGCCCACCATCACCGCATCGGCGCCGGTCAGCTTGAGCACCTGCTCGGCCTTGCGCGGTGAATCCACATCGCCATTGGCCAATACCGGGATCTTCAGCATCGCCTTGATCGCGGCGATGGTCTCGTACTCGGCCACGCCGGTGTAATGCTGGTCGCGGGTGCGGCCATGGATGGCCAGCGCGGCGATGCCGCTGTCTTCGGCGATATGCGCGATGGTCGGTGCGTTACGCACCTCGGCGCACCAGCCGGTGCGGATTTTCAGTGTCACTGGCACATCGACGGCATTGACCACGGATTCGAGAATGCGTGCCACCAGCGCTTCGTCGCGCATCAGCGCCGAACCGGCCCAGGCGTTGCAGACCTTCTTGGCCGGGCAGCCCATGTTGATGTCGATGATCTGCGCGCCGTGGTCGACGTTGTAGCGCGCGGCCTCGGCCAGCTGCTGCGGCTCGGTGCCGGCGATCTGCACGCTGATCGGCGCCGGTTCACCGGCATGGTCCATGCGATGGATGGACTTGCGGGTGGTCCAGAAGCGCGGGTCGCTGATGGTCATTTCCGAGGCGGCCAGACCCGCACCGAGCCGTTTGCACAGCTGGCGGAATGGCTTGTCGGTGACGCCGGCCATGGGCGCGAGCACCACGTTGGGTGCAATGGTGTAGGGGCCGATCTGCATGGGGCTAGTGTAAGGCTGCGGGTCGCAACCCGCGCTGTGTGGAGATGTGGGAGCGGCGTAAGCCGCGAAGCTGGCAATGCGTGAAAGGCTTAAGAGCCAACCCCTCCCCAACCCTCTCCTTGCCTAAGGCAAAGGGAGGGAGCAACGGCGCGAAACCGGGAGTGCTTGAAAGGCCAGAGCGCTTACCCCTCCCCAACCCTCCCCTGCTGCGCAAGGGAGGGGGCAAAGCCATAGGCTCAGACGTCGGCCGGGGTCATCCGCGGCATCGCCAGCGCTGCGCCTTCGTTCTCGGTGGAGCGGGCGGCGTACTGGTTGGCGAAGCGCACGTGCTTGATGAAGGCAGCGTCCGGTGCGGCCGCCAGCGAGGCGGCGAGGGCGCCGTTGAATGCGTCGCCGGCACCGGTGGTGTCCACCACCTGCACCGACTCGGCAGCCACCCGGTAGTACGGCTGGCTATCGCTGCGCAGCTTGTCCTCATCGTGCGAAACGAACACGCCAACCGCACCCAGCGTCACCACCACGGTGTTGCTGGACAGCTTGCGGCACAGGGCGTGCAGGCTGGCACCGTCAAGGGCGGCGACGTCATCGGCCTCGATGCGTTCGCCGACATGGCGGCCGAGCAGGGCGGCAAACTCGGTTTCGTTGGGGGTCAGCACATCGGCCAGCTTGAGCAGGCTGATGGTGGACGGGGCATTGGCCGGGGCGGCGTTGAGCATGGTCAGTACGCCGGCCTCGCGGGCCTGCGCCAACGCGGCTTCGATCGTTTCCACCGGCGATTCCAACTGGGCCAGCAACACTTTGGCATCACCGATCAGGGCGGCGTTGGCGGCAACGAAGTCCGTGCTCAGCGAGGCGTTGGCACCGGCGCCGATCACGATCGAGTTGCGGCCACGGCCATCGACGTAGATGCCAGCGGTGCCGGTCGGCTCGGCGGTGGCTTCGGCCACCAGCGTGATGCCGTCGGCGCTGGCCAGCTGGCGGGCGAGGTCGCCGCCAGCATCGGCGCCGAGCGCGCAGACGAAGCTGGTGTCGGCACCAGCGCGGCGTGCCGCGACGGCCTGGTTGAAGCCCTTGCCACCGGGACCGGTGCTGTAACGGCCAGCAATGGTCGCTCCCGGCGCGGGCAGGGCATCGCAGCGCCAGACGTGATCGACATTGAAGGAACCGGCAACGACTACAGAACTCATGGAATCTTTGTCTCTAAGGTGGCGATGAAACAGCAGCTGCGATGGCTTGGCCATCTGACTCGGCCGCTTTGTAGCGGCCGAGCCGTATCAGCTGGATTGAATCAACTGAAGTGGGTCAGCACGCCGGCAATGGTGGCGGTCATCAAGGTGGCGATGGTGCCGCCCAGAACCGCACGCAGGCCGAACTTTGCCAGGTCCTGGCGACGGTCCGGGGCCAGCCCGCCGATGCCGCCGATCTGGATGGCGATCGAGCTGAAGTTGGCGAAGCCACACAGGGCGTAGGTCGCGATCAGGCGGCCTTCTTCGCTCAAGGTGGTGCCAGGAACGTTGCCCTGGATGATCTGCGACAGGTCCATGTAGGCGACAAATTCGTTGATCACGACCTTCTGGCCAATCAGCGAACCCACGGTGGTGGCGTCAGCCCACGGCGTGCCGATCACCCAGGCGATCGGTGCCAGCACGTAGCCGAAGATGGTGGCCAGGTTGGTCGGCTTGCCGATGGCGGCGGCCAGGCCGGTGACGTCACCGATCCAGGTCAGTGGCGCATTGAGCAGGGCGATCAGGGCGATGAAGGCCAGCAGCATGGCGCCGATGTTCAGTGCCAGGCGCAGACCGTCGCCAGCGCCGGCTGCGGCAGCGTCGATGATGTTGGACGAGGTCTTTTCCACTTCCATCTTGACCGTGCCGCGGGTCAGCGGGGTGCCGGTCTCCGGCACCAGCAGCTTGGCGACCACCAGCGTGGCCGGTGCGGCCATGATCGAGGCGGCCAGCAGATGCTTGGCGTAGAAGGCCTGCGAGGCAGGATCACCACCACCGAGCATGCCGACATAGGCAGCCAATACGCCGCCAGCGATATGCGCCATGCCGCCGATCATCATGGTGATCAGCTCGGACTGGGTCATTTTGGAGATGTAGGGGCGCACGGTCAGCGGCGCCTCGGTCTGGCCGATGAAGACGCTGGCGCAGACGCTGGTGGTTTCCGCGCCGGACACGCGCATCACCTTGGTGATGGCCGCAGCCATGACCCGCACGATGGCCTGCATCACACCCAGGTGGTACATCACGCCCATCAGCGCCGAGAAGAAGATGATGGTCGGCAGCACCTGGAAGGCGAAGATGAAGCCGTACTTGGGCACATCCATCAGGCTGCCGAAGATGAAGTTCGAGCCTTCATTGACGAAGCTCAGGATCTTGACGAAGCCCTTGCCCAGCCAGTCGAACACGTCACGGCCGCCCGGAACCAGCAGCACCAGCGCCGCAAACGCGATCTGCAGGGTGATGCCGGTGGCAACCAGCTTCCAGTCAACGGCTTTCTTGTTATTGGAAAAGAGCCAGGTGATGCCCAAAAGCACCGCCAGGCCGAACAGGCCGAAGCCGATTCTGCCCAAACCTTCGAACATGAGTAATCCCCGGGCGTGCCCGCAAAAGACGCAAGCCTAGAGCAGCGGCTGATGCCGGGCAAGAATATCTCCGGCATAAGCCGGTATTTGCTGGGATTGCGCCGGTATCGGCAAGGTCTGCAGGGCGGTCCGGTGCGCAGCCGGGGTTACACTTGTGGCCTGTCTGCGCGGATGCCGCGCACCGTCCCCTAGTTGGAGCCAGCCATGCAATACCGTCGTCTCGGGTCGTCCGGCCTGCAGCTGTCCACCCTGTCATTTGGTGCCTGGGTGACCTTTGGCAGCCAGATCGGGCGCGACGAATCGCGCAACCTGATTGCCTGCGCCTGGGACAACGGGGTCAATTTCTTCGACAACGCCGAGGTCTATGCCAAGGGCCGCGCCGAGGAGGTGATGGGGGATGTGATCGCCGACCTGCGCCTGCCGCGGGATGGCTTCTGCGTGTCGTCCAAGGTGTTCTTTGGCGCGGTCGATGAGCCGGCGCCGACCCAGCGCGGGCTCTCGCGCAAGCATGTCACCGATGCCTGCCACGCCGCGCTCAAGCGCCTGCGGGTGGACTATCTGGACCTGTACTACTGCCACCGACCGGACGCGGAAACCCCGATCAGCGAAACCGTGCTGGCGATGGACAACCTGATCCGCCAGGGCAAGGTGCTGTACTGGGGTACCTCGGAGTGGTCGGGCGCGCAGATTGCCGAGGCCGTGGCGTTTGCCCGCGCCAACCATCTATATGCGCCGAGCATGGAGCAGCCGCAGTACAACCTGCTGCACCGCGCCCGCGTGGAGCAGGAGTACGCGCCGCTGTATGGCGATGCCGGGTTGGGCACCACCATCTGGTCGCCGCTGGCTTCGGGCCTGCTGACCGGCAAGTACAACGACGGCATCGCCGAGGATTCGCGCCTGGGGCAGACCACGCTGGGCTGGTTGCAGGCCTCGGTGCTGGGCGAGCCGGCCGATGACCGTCTGGGCAAAGTGCGTCGTTTCACCGCCTTGGCCGCGGAGCTGGGCGAGTCGCCGGCGCAGCTGGCGATTGCCTGGTGCCTGCGCAACCCGCAGGTGTCCAGCGTGATCCTCGGTGCGAGCCGGGTGTCGCAGCTGGAAGAGAACCTGCGCGCGCTGGACGTGCTGGGCAGGGTGGAAGAGGGCGCCTGGCAGCAGATCGAGGCGATCTTCGCCTGATAGTGGAGGTGTAATGCCGAGCCATGGTCGGCAACGCCGTGCCAGCAGGCTTTCAGCCCCGTGTTCATGGGGTTTGTGGGAACGGCGTGAGCCGCGAAGCCACAGATCCGTCAGGTTGCGGGCATGTTGGTAGCTTCAGTGCTGCCAGCTTCGCGGCTTACGCCGCTCCCGCAAGTGTGATGCTTGGCCGGTGAGGCCCTTGCCGAGCATGGCTCGGCACTACAAGGAGCCGGGCTTTTGTAGGAGCGGCGTGAGCCGCGAAGCCACAGATTCCGTCAGGTTGCGGGCATGTTGGTAGCTTCAGTGCTGCCAACTTCGCGGCTTACGCCGCTCCCACAAGCGTTGATGGTGGGCCGGTGTGGCCCTTGCCGAGCATGGCTCGGCACTACCGATGGGCGGGGCGGATTGTCCAGCCGGGCGCCGGATTTCAAAGTTATTGTAAATAGTTCTTGCATCGTTATTGAGAATCATTATCATCAACTCCGTCCCCAGCACGGAATCACGATGATGTCGGCCCAGCCCGTTATGCTTCGCCCCCGCACCCTCCACCTGCCGCAGCGCCCGGTCCAGATGTTGCCGGTCGATGGCGTTGTCGATAGCGGCGCCCTGCTCAAGGGCCAACGCGAGATCGTGATCCAGCACGGCGATAAGTTCTATCGCCTGCGGCACACCAGCAACGACAAGCTGATCCTCACCAAGTAAGTCGCTGCACGGCCGCGTTCGCCGCAGCCAGCGTTGCCGCGCTTGGCTTCCAGGAACGCACAGCTCTCTCCCCCCTTGGCTACAGTCTGGTTGCTCCGGCAACCGGGCTGTCTGCCAGGGGTTTTGTTCACTCCATGATTCCAGGCCTCCATGATCCGTCCAACTGTCTTGAGTGCTGCCCTGTGGGCGGTACTGTCTCCGGCGCGTGCTGAAAACGTCGCTGCACCCGTTGTGCATGAATTCGACCGCGTCCAGGTCACTGCTACCCGTACCGAGCGTGCGGTCAGTGACGTCGCCGCCACGGTCGATGTGATTGATCGCGAGCAGTTGGACAGGCAGTTGGCCAACGACATTTCCGACCTGGTGCGTTACGAGCCGGGCGTTTCGGTCACCCGCAGCGCTACCCGTTTCGGCCTGGGTGGCTTCCGCATCCGCGGCCTGGACGCCAACCGCGTGCTGATCCAGACCGACGGCATCGCCATGCCGAAGAGCTTCAACATCGGCAGCTTCGCCAACAGCAACCGCAACTTCACCGATCTGGAAACGCTCAAGCGCGTGGAAATCGTGCGCGGCCCGGCCAGCTCCTTGTACGGTTCTGATGCACTCGGCGGCGTGGTCGCTTTCGTCACCAAGGACCCGACCGACTATCTGAAGGATGGCAAGGACAGCTATGTCGGCTTGAAGTTCGGCTATGACGGCGAGTGGAAGGGCCTGCTGGCCGGTGCAACCGCAGCGTGGGGCGGTGAACGCTGGAGCGGCATGGTAAACGTCAACCACCACCAGGGCCAGGAAACGGTCAACAAGGGTGACGTGCGCAGCAAGGACTACACCCGCACCGCGCCGAACCCGCAGGATCGCGATGGCCGCAGCGTGCTGGCCAAGCTGGTATATGCGCCGGACGAAAGCCAGCGCTTCCGCCTGACCGTGGAAGGCAACGAGGACACCACCGATACCGACGTGTTCTCCTCGGTCAACGACAAGCACCCGGTCGCGGCGTCGCGCACCACCACCAGCATGAAGGCGCACGACACGCAGAGCCGCACGCGGCTGTCCTTCGCCCATGAAATGGATGCGCTGGATGCTGCATTCGCTGACAGCCTGAACTGGCAGATCTACAGCCAGAACAGCGAAACCAAGCAGGTCACCGACGAAGGCCGGACCAATGGCAGCCGCCGTCATCGCGCCTTCCATTTCGACCAGCGCGTCTACGGTGCGCAGCTGCAATTCAACAAGGCCTTGGAGACCGGCTCGGTCACGCATGCGCTGACCTGGGGCTTCGATGGCGCGGTCACCGACATCCGCCAGAAGCGTGATGGCTACCAGGTGCTGGCCAACGGTACCGTCAGCTCCAACATCTCGCCGGACAACTTCCCGGTGCGCGATTTCCCGATCAGCAAGACCACCGAACTCGGTCTCTACGTGCAGGATGAAATGCGCCTTGCCGACGGTCGCCTGTCAGTGGTGCCGGGCCTGCGCGTGGACCATTACCGGCTGAAGCCCGAACTGGACACGATCTTCAGGGAAGACAACCCGGACATGGCAGTGGCCTCGCTGACGAAGACCAGTGTCTCGCCGAAGCTGGGCGTGGTGTGGCGCTTCGATGATCAGTGGTCGGTGTTTGCCGGCTATGCGCACGGTTTCCGTTCGCCGCCGTACAACGACGTCAACCTCGGCTTCACCAACCTGATGTTTGGCTACACCGCCATCCCCAACCCGGACCTGAAGCCGGAAACCAGCAATGGTGTGGAGCTGGGCGTGCGCTATGTCAGCCCGGTCGCTTACATGAGCGTCAGCGGCTACTGGAACGACTACCGCGACTTCATCGAATCGCAGCGCTATGTCGGCGTCAATGCACAGGGCCTGATGGTGTTCCAGTCGCAGAACATCGCCGATGCGCGGATCTATGGTGCCGAGCTGAAGGCTGGTGTCGATTTCGGCCAAGTCAGTGATGCGTTGAAGGGCTGGGGGCTGCGCGGCGCGGTGGCATGGGCGCATGGGCAGAACCGTACTGAAGACACGCCGCTGGATTCGGTGGATCCGCTGCGCGGTACGCTCGGTCTGATGTACGACCGCGATGACTGGGGCGTTGAGCTGGCCGGCACGTTTGCGCGCCGCAAGGATCGCGTGGCCGTGGCCACGGCGTACCGTCCGGCCGGTTACGGGGTGATGGACCTGATGGCGCATTGGAACTTCGCGCCGGGCGCCAAGTTCAATGTCGGCGTGTTCAACCTGACCGATCGCAACTACATCGACTGGTCCAGCATCACCTCGACGCTGGCCGGCAGCAGCACCGTGATTGATCGCTTCAGCAACCCGGGTCGCACCGTTTCGGCCAGCGTCTCGGTGTCCTGGTAAGCAACGACGTTAGCGGTTCCTCCAGGAGCCGGCGAGGGAACGCATCGTGGCCACGGATGGCCATCCCTTCCATTCGCACAAGGAAAACCCATGAAACTGCTTTCCGCCAGCCTGCCGCTGCTGTTTTTCGTCAGCACCGCTGCCAGCGCCGCCACTGCCGATATCGCCCGTGACCACGACAGCATCCTGAAGATGCAGGGTGAGTACACGGTGGACTTCGCCTTCGATGAAACCGTGCTGCTCAAGCCCGGTTACGAACGTGCGTCGGCGATGCGCAGCGGTGGTGACGAAGTGGTGATCGTGGTTGAAGACACACCGCAGCGCATCGTGCTGCAGCATCTGTTGGTGGATACCAAGAGCGGCCATGTCACCAAGCATTGGCGCCAGGACTGGGTCTACGAAGCGCCGCAGCGTTTCGAGTTCACCGCCGACCAGACCTGGACGGTGCGGGCGATTCCGGAGGCACTCAACAAGGGCGCATGGACGCAGTGCGTCTACGAAGTCAGCGACGCACCGCGGTATTGCGGTACCGGTCGCTGGAGCTACAACAACAATGTGCCGACCTGGACCAGCGACCTGAGCTGGCGGCCGTTGCCGCGCCGCGAATACACCAAGCGCAGCGACTACAACGCGCTGGCGGTGGTGAACCAGCACACGCTGACCCCGAACGGCTGGACCCACGAACAGTTCAACACCAAGGTGCAGCGCAATGCGGACGGCAGCCAGGTGGAGATCGCACGCGAGTTCGGTTTCAACGACTACATCAAGACCACGGAAGTGGACTTCACTCCGGCGCGTACCTACTGGACTGCCACAGCGCCGTTCTGGGCACAGGTGCGCCAGCGTTGGGATGGCTTCCTTGGCAAGGCACCGGGCGTGCACTTGAAGACCAAGCTTGATGGCATGGCGATGATCATGCCGTTGTTCCAGCAGGCCGAGGAAATCCAGGGTGGCGCGGCGTTGGATACCGGCAAGATCGATGCGGTGTTCGCCAAGTACGTGGAAGCGGCCAGGTAAGTTGGCCTTGCCTGGCCTTTTTGATCTTGTGGGAGTGGCGTAAGCCGCGAAGCTGCTGCAGCATCAGGGCTAAGCGCCACCCCTCCCCAACCCTCCCCTTGGCTTCGCCAAAGGGAGGGAGCAGGGCGGCCCAGCGAGGACACGGTGGTAGGAGCAGCGTCAGCCGCGAAGCCGGTGCAGCTGTGATTGCGGGGCTGTCCGCAATCCGAAGGATGGCCTGCTACGTGGCTGACGCCGCTCCCACATCAGTCATGCTGACACGCTCTGGGCCTATTCCTTGAACATCAGCAGCGCGGCCAGCAGGATCAGCGCGAACGCCGCCCAGTGGTTCCACTTCAGTGGCTGCCCCAGGTAGGTGGCGGAAAACACCGCGAAAACCACCAGGGTGATCACTTCCTGCATGCCCTTGAGCTGCGGCGCCGAGTACACCGCGCTGCCCATGCGGTTGCCAGGCACCTGCAGGCAGTATTCGAAGAAGGCAATCCCCCAGCTGACGAGGATCACCGTCATCAACGGTGCGGTCTTGAACTTCAGGTGGCCATACCAGGCGATGGTCATGAATACGTTGCTGGCAACCAGCAACAGTACCGGGTAGAGGTAGGCGGTAAAGGAGGGGGCGGCCATATCCAGTTTCATCAAGACGGGTCGCTAGCATAGGGTGCCGGCGGGCAAGGGCTCGTCCTCGCCGGACTTGTTTCAAGTGATATCAATGGCGGCGTAAAGCCGTCTTCACCCGGAGTCCACCAGGAGTACGGCATCTTTCACAAAGCTGAAGACTAAGGAGGCTCCATGCGACAGACCAAGGAATCGTCCGGGCTGGTACTGGTTGTCGAAGACAACCGCAACATCTCCGAGATGATTGGCGAATATCTGGAAGGCAAGGGTTTCGAGGTGGACTACGCAGCCGATGGCCTGGACGGCTACCGGTTGGCCGCTGAGAACAGTTACGACGTGGTGGTGCTCGATCTGATGCTGCCGCGACTGGACGGCATCGAGGTGTGTCGTCGCCTGCGTAATGAAGCACGCAAGTCCACGCCGGTGCTGATGCTGACCGCACGCGACACGTTGGACGACAAGCTCACTGGCTTGGGCTACGGCGCTGACGATTACCTGACCAAACCATTCGCGATCCAGGAACTGGAGGCACGCCTGCGTGCGCTGATCCGCCGCGAGCGTCGCCAGGTGGGTGCCGAGGTGCTGAAGGTCGCCGACCTGGTGCTGGACCCGGTCAGCATGCGTGCCACCCGCGCTGGCAGCGAGCTGCAGTTGTCGCCGATTGGCCTGCGCCTGCTCACCATCCTGATGCGCGAATCACCGCGCGTGGTGACCCGCCAGGAAATCGAGCGCGAGATCTGGGGCAATGGCCTACCCGACTCGGACACCTTGCGCAGCCATCTGTACAACCTGCGCAAGATCATCGACAAGCCGTTTGACCGACCCCTGCTGCACACCGTGCAGAGTGCCGGTTACCGGATTGCCGACATCGGCCAGTCCATGGGCTGATCTGCAGGGGCGTGTACTGGCACCTGTGGTTTGAAGAACCGCCGCAGAACATGAGTCGCGGCGGTTTTTTTTCAGCCAGCTGATTCTGCGGCGGAGCCAGTCCATTCCCTATAATCACGCGTGCTTCTAGGGGGGGGCGCATGTCGTACGGGTTACCGCGGAAGATCAGAATAGCCTTCATCCTGCAGGCGCTGCTGGCGAGTCTGGCGGTGCTGCTTGGCGGCTATCTGATGGCGCTGGTGGTCAAGTACGGCCTGATCAACGCAGTCCTGCAGAGTGAGGCGCAGTACTACTGGCAGCAAAGCGCGCAGGTGGCAGAGCTGGCGCCACCCAATACGCTGCGCATCCGTGGCTACCTGCAGCCGGCAGGGCATTCCGACACGGGTGTGCCCGCGCAGCTGCGCGCACTGGCGCCGGGGTTTCATGAGCTGGAGTCGTCCGACCAGCTGGTGCTGGTGGACCAGCAGCCGGAGGGGCGGCTGTACCTGGTGTTCCAGCGTTCGATCGCGCACCGCGCGGCGGTATGGGCAGGGGTGTTGTTGATCCTGCTGGCCATCCATGCCTCGTCGTGGCTCACCTATCGGGCCTCGGCGCGGCTGGTTGCACCGGTGAGCTGGCTGGCGCGACGGGTGTCGCTATGGGATCCACGCCACCCCGATGCGAAGGAGCTGGCACCGGAGCGCTTGCCGCCGGAGGTGCAGGGCGAGACCCGGCAATTGGCGCTGGCCCTGCATGACATGGCTGGCAAGGTTGGCGATCACGTGGCCCGCGAGCGCAACTTCACCCGTGATGCCAGTCATGAGCTGCGCACCCCGCTGACCGTGATCCGCATGGCCAGCGACATGGCCTTGGCCGATTCCGGGCTTACCCCGCGCCTGCAGCGCAGCCTGCAGCGCATCCAGCGTGCCGGCCGCGATATGGAGGCGGTGATCGATGCCTTCCTGCTGCTGGCCCGCGAGGTGGACGTGGAGCCGCAGTCGGAGCTGTTCGATGTCGGCGAAGTGGTGCGCTACGAGGCCGCCAACGTTGAGGAGCTGTTGCAGGGCAAGCAGGTCCAGCTGCGGGTGCTGGTGGAAGGCAACCAGATGCTGCTGGCGCCGCCACGGGTGATGCACGTGGTGGTGGCCAATCTGCTGCGCAATGCCTGTCTCTACACCGACGTGGGCGAGGTCGAGGTGCGGGTGATGCCGGGCCAGGTGGTCGTCCGCGACACCGGTATCGGCATGAGCAGCGAAGCGCTTGCGCGGATCTTCGACCCCTTCTTCCGGGCCGACGGCGGCCGCCAGCTGGGCGTAGGGCTGGGCCTGCCGATCGTGCGCAGGCTGTGTGAGCGCTGCGGCTGGCAGATCGAGATCGACAGCCGTGAGGGGCAGGGCACCACCGTGACCCTGCTCTATCGCTGAGATGGGGCTTGGCGGCGGCTTCGGTAAGCAGGGGCCAGATGTGGCAAAATTGGCGGCTAATCTCACGCTGCCGGTGTCATCCCCATGAGCGGTTGTTCAGCCTTCAAGGTTCTGCCCGGCCGCGCTGCGGCAACTGGCAAGGTGTCGCATGGCTGACCAGATCGGGCACCTGCCGCGCGGCCCGGGACGCATCCTCAAGGCCGCCAAGTGGTCCTGGCAGGGGCTTTGCGCTGCCTGGATGCACGAGTCCTCGTTCCGGCTGGAGGTCTGCCTGTTCGTGGTGCTGGCGCCGTTGGCGTTGTGGCTGGGCCAGAGCCCGGTCGAACAGGTGCTGATGATCGGCTCGATGCTGCTGGTGATCGCCATGGAGCTGGCCAACTCGGCCATCGAGGCGGTGATCGAACGCTATGGCCCGGAGTACCACGTGCTGGCGGGCCGCGCCAAGGACATGGGCTCGGCGGCGGTATTCGTGCTGATGATGAACGTGCTGCTGTGCTGGGGCCTCATCCTGCTGCCGCGCGTTTTCTGACAAGTCAGCCGCCGGGCGGCGCTGACGCAATGTTTTTTTTGAAGGATTGTTCACATGTCTCTTGAGTTTCTAGCCGACCCGAACGTATGGGTCACCCTGTTCATGCTCAGCGCACTGGAAATCGTGCTCGGTATCGACAATCTGGTCTTCATCTCCATCGCGGTCGGGCGCCTGCCCGAGCAGAAGCGCCCGCTGGCGCGCCGCGTGGGTATCGCGGTGGCCTGCATCACCCGCATCCTGCTGCTGATCTCGCTGGCCTACCTGGCGCATATGGAGAGCAACCTGTTCAACGTGGCCGGCATGGGTATCTCCATCCGCGACCTGGTGTTGATCGTGGGTGGCCTGTTCCTGCTCTACAAGGGCGGCAAGGAAATCCGTGAGCTGGTCACCGGTGGCGAAGACGAAGACCCGACCACGACCAAGGTGGCATCGTCGTTCGGCATGGTGATCGCGCAGATCGCGGTGATCGACATCGTGTTCTCGCTGGACTCGGTGATCACCGCCGTCGGCATCGCCTCGCATGTCCCGGTGATGGTCTGCGCGGTGCTGTTGTCGGTAGCGGTGATGCTGCTGGCAGCCAACCCGCTGGGCCGTTTCATCGACGCCAACCCGACCGTGAAGCTGCTGGCGCTGGCCTTCATCCTGATGGTGGGTGCGGTGCTGGTGCTGGATGGCCTGGACGTGCACGTGCCCAAGCCCTACATCTATGCGGCGATGGGTTTCTCGATCCTGGTGGAGTGGCTGAACCTGCTGATGCGCCGCAACGCCAAGGCCCACCACGTGCCGGGTTCGGACAACTGGTAAGTGTTTGATCAGCCGGCATCCCCGGCCGAGAACCTGACCTGAAAGGGCCGGCACTGCCGGCCCTTTCGTTTTTTGTGGGAGCGGCGTCAGCCGCGAAGCCGGTGCAGCTGTGATTGCGGGGCTGTCCGCAATCCGAAGGATGGCCTGCTACGTGGCTGACGCCGCTCCTACAACCGCCTGGCCCAGGGACTTTGCCGTCCCCCGGTCTTTGCAGACCTTGAACAGGCAACGTGGCATGCTCGGCACTCCCGCCATCCAGGGCCCGACCCATGCGCCAGTACCTTCGCCTGATGTTGCTTGTCATCGCGGTGATTTCCGTTTCCGGCTGTGGCTACAACGCCATCCAGCAGAAGGATGAGGCGGTCAAGGCCGGCTGGTCCGAGGTGGTCAACCAGTACAAGCGCCGCGCCGATCTCATCCCCAACCTGGTCAATACCGTGCAGGGCTATGCCCAGCAGGAGCGGCAGGTGCTGACCGAGGTCACCAATGCCCGTTCAAAGGTGGGGCAGATCCAGGTCAATGCCGACGATGCCGATTCGCTCAAGCAGTTCCAGCAGGCCCAGGGCGAGCTGGGCAGCGCGCTGTCGCGGCTGCTGGTGGTCAGCGAGAACTACCCGACGCTGAAGTCGGACCAGAACTTCCGTGACCTGCAGGCACAGCTGGAAGGCACCGAGAACCGCATCACCGTGGCCCGCGGCCGCTACATCCAGCTGGTGCAGGACTACAACACCTACATCCGCTCGTTCCCGCAGGTGATCACCGCCAAGATGTTCGGCTATGCGGCCAAACCCAACTTCACCGTCGACAACGAGGCGCAGATCGCACAGCCGCCGACCGTGAGCTTCGGCAACCAGCCGGCAGCGCCGCAACAGACGCCGCCGCAGCCCGCGCCGGCGCAGTGAGCCGCGCGCGATGAGCGCGTTGTTGCAGCGCTTGGGCTTGCTGCTGTGCCTGCTTGGCCTCGGCTGGGCAGGCCCGGCGCTGGCCCAGCAGCTGGCGCCGATCCCGCCGCTGGATTCGCCGGTGGTAGATACCACCGGCACCCTTGATGCGGTGCAGAAGCAGGCGTTGGAGCAGCAGGCCATTGCCCTGCAGCAGCGCAAGGGCGCGCAGCTGCAGGTGCTGATCGTGCCGACTACCCAGCCCGAGGACATCGCCCAGTACAGCACCCGCGTGTTCGACCAGTGGGCGATCGGTCGCAAGGGCGTGGATGATGGCGTGCTGCTGCTGGTGGCCAAGGATGACCGCAGGGTGCGGATCGAGCCGGGCTACGGTCTGGAAGGTGCCATCCCCGATGCCATCGCCAACCGGGTGATCCAGGAATACCTGGTGCCGCACTTCCGCCAGGACGACTACGCCAGTGGCATCACCGCCGCCAGTGGTGTGCTGGTCAAGATCATCGACGGCGAGGAGCTGCCGGCTCCGGTCAGCAGCAATCGCGATGGCGGCGGTGGCGGTGGCGGCGGTGATTCGATCTTTTTCTTCGCGATCATGATCGGTGTGTTTGCCTCCACCTTCATGCGCATGCTGCTGGCCAAGCTGCCGCGGCCGATCCGTGGCGTGGTCTCGGGCCTGATTGCCGGCGCGGCGGGTTGGCTGCTGCTGTCGGTGCTTGGTGGCGGTATTGCCGCGCTGGTGGCCTTCCTGTTATCGCTGGGCAAGGGTTCCAGCGGTGGCTTTGCCAGCGGCGGTGGCTGGGGCGGCGGAGGCGGCTTCGGTGGCGGTGGCTTTGGCGGAGGCGGTGGAAGCTTCGGCGGAGGTGGCGGTTGGGGCGGTGGTGGTGGACGTTCGGGAGGCGGTGGCGCCTCGGGGAGCTGGTGATGCGCTGGTTACGACATTTCTTTGCTCCCTCCGCGCATGCCGCATTCCCGGAAGCCAGCCTGGACCGCATCGCCCACGCCATTGCCGACGGCGAGCGCCTGCACGGCGGCCAGGTGATGTTCGCGGTCGAGTCCGACCTGCCGCTTGCGCTGCTGTGGAAGAACACCAGCCCCCGCGCCCGTGCCGAGCACGCCTTCGCGCTGCTGCGTACCTGGGACACCGAGGCCAACAACGGCGTGCTGATCTATCTGCTGCTGGCCGATCATGCCATCGAGATCGTTGCCGACCGTGGCCTGCAGGCGCGGGTGGATTCGGCGCAATGGCAGTTGATCTGCGATCACCTGCGCGAGCAGCTGAGCGGGAATACGCGCGAGGAGGCCGTGCTGGCGGCGGTGGCCGAAGTCTCGCAGCTGCTGTCGCAGCACTTCCCGCCTGATCCGGAAGGGCGCTCGCGCAACGAGCTACCTGACCGCCCGCAGGTGTTCGGCTGAAGCATGGGTTGAGTGGCAAGGGTCGCTACCCCGAGAATAGGGGCTGGTTTGCCTGACAGTGCCCGCATGCTCTTTCTCCATGACATAGATCCCATCGCTTTCTCGCTGGGGCCGATCGACGTGCACTGGTACGGCGTCATGTACCTGCTCGGCTTCGCCGGCGCCTGGTGGCTGGGTCGCACACGTATCCTCGCCGGGCGCTTGCCGGGCGTGGACATGAACGGCTTCTCCGATCTGCTGTTCTACGCGATGCTGGGCGTGGTGCTGGGCGGACGCATCGGCTACATGCTGTTCTACGCAACTGCCGACTTCCTCGCCAACCCGCTGATCCTGCTGCGGGTCTGGGAAGGTGGCATGAGCTTCCACGGCGGCCTGATCGGCGTGTTGATCGCCGGCTGGTGGTGGACGCGCAAGCACAAGCTGCATTTCTTCGACACCATCGACTTCGTTGCGCCGCTGGTGCCACTGGGCCTGGGCTTTGGTCGACTGGGCAACTTCATTGGTGGCGAGCTGTACGGCAAGTTCACCAATGCCGGTTGGGGCGTGATCTTCCCGCATTCGCCGCTGAAGGATGTTCCGGCCGGATTGCCGGCGATGGAACAGCTGCTGTCGGCTGCGCAGATCCAGCAGGACTATGCTGCCGGCCTGCTCAGCCAGTACGCGCGCCATCCTTCGCAGTTGTATGAAGCACTGCTGGAAGGGCTGGTGATGTTCCTGGTGCTGTGGTTCTACTCGATGAAGCCGCGCCCGCGTTACGCCGTGTCCGGCCTGTTCGCGCTGCTGTACGGCTGCTTCCGCTTCCTGGTCGAGTTCGTGCGCATGCCCGACAACGGCGTGTACATCGCGTTTGATTGGTTGACCCGTGGCCAGATTCTGAGCCTGCCGTTGATCGTGCTGGGCTTGGTGTTGCTGGCAATGTCGCGCCGTGCGCCGGTGTTGCAGCCGGTGCTCCCACTGGAAGAGAAGAAGGCATGAAGCACTATCTGGATCTGCTGCAGCATGTGATGGAGCACGGCACCGAGAAGTCCGACCGCACCGGCACCGGCACGCGCAGCGTGTTCGGCTGGCAGATGCGTTTCGACCTCAACCAGGGCTTCCCGCTGGTCACCACCAAGAAGCTGCACCTGCGCTCGATCATCCACGAGCTGCTGTGGTTCCTGAAGGGCGATACCAATATCGGCTACCTGAAGGACAACAAGGTCAATATCTGGGATGAGTGGGCCGATGCCAACGGCGACCTCGGCCCGGTCTACGGAAAGCAGTGGCGCAGCTGGGCCACCGCCGATGGCCGCGAGATCGACCAGATGCAATGGCTGGTGGATGAGATCAAGCGCAATCCGGATTCGCGCAGGCTGGTGGTCAGCGCCTGGAACGTCGGCGAGCTGTCGCAGATGGCGCTGATGCCCTGCCACAACCTGTTCCAGTTCTACGTGGTGGACGGCAAGCTCAGCTGCCAGCTGTACCAGCGCAGTGGCGACATCTTCCTCGGCGTGCCGTTCAATATCGCCAGCTATGCGTTGCTGACGCATATGGTGGCGCAGGCGACCGGACTGGGTGTGGGCGATTTCGTGCACACGCTGGGCGACGCGCACATCTATTCCAACCATTACGAGCAGGCGCGCGAGCAGCTGTCACGTGAACCGCGCGCGCTGCCCACGCTGTGGTTGAACCCGGAGGTGACCGACCTGTTCGGCTTCCAGTTCGACGACATCCGCATCGACGGCTACGACCCGCATCCGGCAATCAAGGCACCGGTGGCGGTGTGATGAAGCTGTCGATGATCGCCGCGCTGGATCGCAACCGTGGCATCGGCCACGACAATGCGATGCCTTGGCATCTGCCGGACGACTTCAAACACTTCAAGGCACTGACCCTCGGCAAACCGATCCTGATGGGGCGCAAGACCGCCGAGTCGCTGGGCCGCGCGCTGCCGGGGCGGACCAACCTGGTGTTGACGCGTAGCGGGCAGGTGCCGTTTGCCGGCATGCGTGCGGTGGCTTCGTTGGACGAGGCGCGGGCAATTGCGGCGGGCGAGGGCGCTGACGAGCTGTGCGTGATTGGTGGTGGTGAGATCTATCGGCTGTTGCTGGATCAGGCGACCGACCTGCAGCTGACCTTGGTCGATGCCGAGGTGAACGCCGATACGCATTTTCCGGACGTCGACCCGGCGCTGTGGCGCGAGGTGGATAGCCAGGCGCATGCAGCGGATGAGCGGCATGCGTTTGCGTTCCGGTTCGTGCATTACGTGCGGCGCTGAGTTGTTTTGAAACTCAAAAGCTAGAAGCTACCCCTCCCCAGCCCTCCCCTTGGCTATGCCAAAGGGAGGGGGTAACAGCCTTGGCTGCGCGAAATGGTGCAGCCGGCGTGATCCGGCCCCTCCCTTTGGCATAGCCAAGGGGAGGGCTGGGGAGGGGTAGCTCTTTGCCCCTTGCATCAGGCTTTCAACGCCTTGCAGGAGACCCGATCACCCCGGCATCCGGTAATGCCCGATGATCGTGTGCCGGAACAACAGGTCCTGCTCCTGCGTCCCTTGGGCGATGTTGTGCAGCACCAGCGGGGTGCCGTTGTCCAATCGCCGATCCGAGACGATGCCCACATGCAGCAGCCCGTTGCCATTGAGCTTCCATGCCACGATGTCGCCGGCGGCGTAGTCGTCGGCGCGTGTGCTGATCGGTAGTTCCCAGCCCTCACGCTGGAACCAGCGCATCTGGTTTGGGACGCGGCGGTGGTCGATGTTTCGATCCGGTCGCGACAATCCCCATAGCTGCGGATAGGCGTCGAAGTTCCCGCGCATGTCCTCGTTGATGCGTTGCTGCAGATCGACGCCCTGCGTGCGCAGCGCGCGTATCACCACATCGGTGCAGACGCCGCGATCCGCTGGCGGATCGCCACCTGGGTAGCTCAGCGAGAAATAGGCCGGGTCGTAGCGGATGGTGACCCCGATCTGTGCGCGTGCGGCCGCAACCAGCGGAGGTGAACTGACTTGCGGCGCGGCTTCATTGGCCGCCTGCGACGGTAGGCTTGTCTCGCTGCCGTTGGGCTGCGGACGGCAGCCAGCAAGCAATGCAATGACCATCAGCACCGGTGCCGATGGCCACGCCCTCATGCAGCCGGTCCGTTGTTGTCCGGTGTGGGCGTGCTGTTGCTACCGTTGTTGCCATTGCCATTGCCATTGCGCCCACGCGGACGATGACGGCGCGGGCGCCGGCGTTGTTCGCCGCTGCGCTCGGTGCGCTGAGCTTCGCCGCGGGGTTCGGGCTTGGACTCGGACTTGGCGTCCACCTTGGCTTCCACACGCGGCTTGCGCGGCGGGTGCTGGCCCGGCACCGGTGCGGGCACGTCGCGGCCTGGTACCTGCACCACGCGCAGGTCTTCGCTGTCCAACTGCAGTGCGGTGAGCTTGCCCCCCCAGACTGCGCCGGTATCGATCGCATGCACGCCCTGGGTGATGGTCAGGCCCAGGGCTGACCAATGGCCGCAGACCATCTTCAGCTCGCGCTCGACCCGGCCAGGCACTTCGAACCACGGGTACATACCCTGCGGCTGGGTGCCCGGGGTGCCCTTGTCTTCCATGCCGATGCGCCCGCTTGGAGTGCAGTAACGCATGCGGGTGAAGATGTTGATGATCGCGCGCGAGCGGTCGTAGCCGCTCAGGCCCGGCGACCATGCCGGCTTGTCGCCATACATGTTGCGGAACAGTTTGCGGTAGCCGTTGCCGTGCAGTTGCAGCTCGACTTCGCGCGCATGCTTTTCGGCCAGTGCCACGGTCCACTTCGGTGCCAGGCCGGCATGGAACATCATCCAGCCCAGCTCACGGTCGACGTGGGCCAGCTTCTGCATGCGCAGCCAGTCCAGCAGTACGTCGCGGTCCTCGGCCAGCACGATGCGCTGCAGGTCCGGGTTGACCTTGCGTTGCTCCTCTTCGCTGCGGGCGCCGATGGCCAGCAGGGACAGGTCGTGGTTGCCGAGCACGGTGACGCTGTGTTCGCGCAGTGAATGCACAAGCCGCAGTGTTTCCAGCGACTGGCCGCCGCGGTTGACCAGATCGCCGGCGAACCACAGTTTGTCTGCAGCCGGATCGAAGTTGATCTTCTCCAGCAAACGCTGGGTGACGTCGTAGCAGCCCTGCAGGTCGCCAATTGCCCAGGTCGCCATCAGTGCAGCGTCCTTGGGATGGCGAGCACGAACGGCGCGATCGGTGCGGCGAACTCGGTGCCGTCGTCGGCGATCATGTCGTAGTGGCCTTGCATGGTGCCGTGCTCGGTGCCGAGCATTACCCCGGAGGTATAGCGGAACTCTTCACCGGGGCGCAGCCTTGGCTGCTCGCCGACCACGCCATCGCCATCGACGGTCTCGACCCGGCCTTCGCCGTCGGTGATGCGCCAGTGGCGGCTGATCAGCCGCGCCGGCATGGTGCCGCGGTTGTGGATGCGGATCGTGTAGGCGAACGCAAAGCGGCCGTCTTCAGGGGCCGACTGGTCGTCGATGAAACGAGGCGAGACCTCGATCTCGATCGCGTAGTGGCGGTTGTCTTCCATGGGAGGAGTGTAAGCAAAAGCAGGTGATCGGTTTGCGTGTTTGCAGCGCTTATTCGTGCGGCAGGTTGGCAAGCCTGATGAAATCGGCAACTTCCAGCTGTTCGGCGCGGGCATCGCTGCGTACGCCGGCGGCTTCGAACTGGGCCTGGTCGATGACGCCATTGAGGGCGTTACGCAGGGTTTTGCGGCGCTGGCCGAAGGCGGCGCGGACCACGTCGGCGAAGCGTTTGCGGTCGTTGATGCCGACGCTGGCGGGGTCGCGCGGGATCAACCGGACCACCGCCGAGTCCACCTTCGGCGGCGGCCGGAACGCGCCCGGCGGCACCACGAACAAGGCCCGCACCTCGCAGAACGCCTGCAACATCACGCTCAGCCGGCCGTAAACCTTGCTGCCGGGGCCGGCGGCCATGCGGTCGACCACTTCCTTCTGCAGCATGAAGGTCATGTCCGAGATCGCCGCGGCATGGTCCAGCGCGTGGAACAGGATCGGCGAGGAGATGTTGTAGGGCAGGTTGCCGACCAGGCGGATGCTGGAGCCGGCGGCCAGCTCGGTGAAATCCACCCGCAGCACATCGCTGTGGACGATGGTCAGCTCGCCCAGCGGCGCGGCAGCTTCGGTCAGCGGCGCGATCAGGTCGCGATCGAACTCGATGACGGTCAGCCTGGGATGGCGGCGCAGCAACGGGAAGGTGATGGCGCCCTGGCCCGGGCCGATCTCGACCAGGCGGTCGTCACCCTTCGGGTCGACCGCCATGACGATCTTCTCGACGTAATACTTGTCCGCCAGGAAGTGCTGGCCGAGCTGCTTCTTGGCCGGGGCGGTGAAGCCCGTGCGCGGGGAATGGTCTGAATTCATGTATTGATTTTACGTTGTGCAGCCAACTGCGCGCATAACGCCGTTGCCGCGAACAGGCTCGAGGGGTCGGCCACGCCCTTGCCGGCGAGGTCCAAGGCGGTGCCGTGGTCCACCGCGACGCGCGGGTAGGGCAGGCCCAGGGTGATATTGGTGGCCTGCTCGAAGCCGCTGTATTTGAGCACCGGCAGGCCCTGGTCGTGGTACATCGCCAGCACCGCGTCGAAACCGGCCAGTTTGGCTGGCAGGAAGGCGGTGTCGGCGGGCAGCGGGCCGATCAGGTTCAGGCCTTCGCCACGCATCTGCTCGAGCAGCGGAATGATCAGGTCCAGCTCTTCACGGCCGAGATGGCCATCTTCGCCGGCATGGGGGTTGAGCCCGAGCACGGCGATGCGCGGCTGCGCCAGGCCGAAATCGCGGCGCAGGGCAGCATCGGTGGTGCTGATGACCTTGCGCAGGCTGTCGGCCGTGATGGCGTCGGCGACGTCGCGCAGCGGCAGGTGGGTGGTTGCCAGGGCCACACGCACGATGTGGTTGGCCAGCATCATCACCACTTCGACGCCGGCCTGGTTGGCCAACAGCTCGGTGGTGCCGCTATAGGCGATGCCGCCCTGGTTGATCACCGCCTTGTGCACCGGTCCGGTGACCACGCCGTCGAGGCTGCCGTCCAGGCAGGCCTGGCCGGCACCGAGCAGGGCATCGATCACCGCGTGCGCATTGCGCGGATCGGCATGGCCGAACTGGGAAGGGGCGGCATTGCGGACTTCACGCAGGCGCAGGTCGCCGGGACGGCTTGCTTCGGCGTGTTCGGGGAGTAAATGCAGCGGCAGGTTCAGCGCGCTGGCGGCGGCCCGCAGCGTATCGGGGTCCGCAAACGCCAACAGCCGGCAGTCACTGCGCGGCTGTTGGGCAAGGCGAATGCAGAGTTCCGGGCCGATCCCGGAGGGCTCGCCCGGAACCAGAGCGAGCTGGGCAGCCATGGATCAGGGCTTGGCCGGTTCTGCCGGGGTGGTTGCCGTGTCGGCATTGCCCTCGGCGCGGTCACCGCTGCGGAAGCTGACGTAGGCTTCGCCGCGCAGTTCCTGCAGGAAACGGTTGTACTCGTCGTCCAGCTTGCGGCGGCCGATCTGTTCACGGATCTGGGCGCGCTTGTTGTTGTCGCTCACGTCGGTCTGGCGGGTGGCCACGCGCTGCACGATGTGCCAGCCGGCGTCGGTGCGGAACGGGCTGCCGACGCCGTTGTCGCTCAGGCTTTCCACCTGCTTGCCGAAGTCCGGGCCGAAGGCATCGGCCGGGAACCAGCCCAGGTCACCGCCCTGGCCGCGGCTGTTGGTGTCGTCGGAAGACTCCTTGGCCACGGCCTGGAAGTCGGCGCCGCCAGCAATGCGTGCACGCAGGGTCTCGATCTTGGCCTTGGCAGTTGCATCGTCGACCTGGTCAGTGACGCGCACCAGGATGTGGCGGGCATGGTATTCGGTGACCTTCTGGCCGCCACCGGCGCTGCCGGCATCACGGGTTTCCACCAGCTTGAGCAGCTGGAAGCCGCTCGGGCCGCGGATCGGGCCGAGCACGTCGCCGGCCTTCATGTTCTTGATCTGGTTGGCGAACGCGCTGGGGATTTCGTCGGCGCTGCGCCAGCCCAGGTCACCGCCTTCCAATGCGTTGGGGCTGTCCGAGTAACGGACGGCAGCCGCGGAGAAGTCCAGTTCACCCTTGTCGAGCAGGCCCTTGACGCCGTCAACCTTGCTCTGGCCGGTGGCGATCTGCTCGGCAGTCGCGCCTTCGGGCAGGGCAATCAGGATGTGCGCCAGGTGGAACTGGGCACCGCCGGCGTTTTCCTGCGCCAGTGCGGCATCCACTTCACCTTCGCTGACGCTGATGCGACTCTGCGCGAAGCTCTGGCGCAGGCGCTGGGTGATGATTTCCTCGCGCACCGAGTTACGGAAGTCGGAGAAACCAATGCCGTCCTGGCTCAGGCGCTGGCGCAGGCCATCGACCGTGGTGCCGTTCTGCTGGGCAATGCTGCCGATGGCGTGGTTGAGCTCTTCATCGCTGACGCGGATGCCGCTGCCATCGGCGCGGGCTACCTGCAGTTTGACCAGCACCAGACGCTCCAGAACCTGTCGTTCCAGTACGGATTCGGGTGGCAGCTGAGCCTCACGGCCAGCGTACTGGCCCTTGATGTTGGCGACCGCACGCTGCAGTTCGCTCTGCAGGATGACGTCCTCATCGACGATGGCGGCAATGCGATCCAGCGGTTGCGTCTGCTGCGCAACAGCCGGGGCGGCAACGCCGGAGAACGCCAGCAAGGTGGCGAGGACTGCAGGAAGGGTCTTGGTCATGGAATCTGGTTGGGATCGTAGTCGTCGTCGTTCGCTTCGATGTTGCTGGGCGGAACGAGGTAGAGGTCGTCTCGGTTGTAGCCGAGAATAGCACGGCGCAAGGTGCGGTCCGTGTTCTGTCCAACCGAGCTCAGGCCCTTGAGCACGAACTCGATCTGGAACGAATTGTTGAGGTCACCTTCGCGGTTCTTGACATAGCGACGGGCCAGCGCACGCACCGCCAGGCAGCAGCTGTCCCACTGTACGCCGCCGATGATCTCCAGCGGCTTGCTGTCGACCATGGAGTAGTAATAGCGGCCGACGACGCTCCAACGCGGGTTGATCGGGTACAGGAAGGAGAAGTCAGCCTGCTTGAGCTGCTCCTTGCCGGTACTCGGGTTGCCGCGGTAGCGGTAGGTCAGGTTGATCACGCCGTCGTCGGGCAGCAGGTAACGTGCACGCACGCTGGCCAGGTCTTCCTTGCGGAACTTGGGATTCCACTGGTAGGTGGTGCCGAGGGTCCAACGGTCAGTCATGGCCCAGTTGACGTCGGCCACCCAGGCGGACTTGCTTTCGCTCACCACCGGGTCGCCGGGATTCACGGTGACCCGCGAGTCTTCGAAATAGGTGATCTGGCCAATGCTGGCGGAGAGCTTTTCGCGCCCGTCAGCCTGACGGATAAGACGGGTGGTCAAGGCCGTGGTCAGCTGGTTGGCATCGTTCTGGCGGTCGGCGCCGGTGAAGCGCGAGTCGCGGAACAGCTGGCCCCAGCTGAAGGTGAAGGCGCGGGTGTCGAGCAGCGGCAGGTCCGACTGATCGCGGTACGGGGTGTTCAGGTAGAACAACCGGGGTTCCAGCGTATGCAGGTAGGACTTTCCGCCGAGCGTGGTTTCACGATCGAAGAACAGGCCCATGTCGATGCTGGCGATGGGCATGCTGCGGCTGGGCGAGGTGTTGCCGCGCAGCTGCTCCGGGGTCGGGTTGGTGATGCCGGCGGCATTCAGTTGCTTGAGACGGATGTCGTCGGCCAGGCCGCGCTCCAGGTCATAGGCGGTATAGCGCCAGGCCAGGGTCGGGGTGATGTACCAGGCGGCGCCGCCGAGCGGCATCGAGACATAAGGCTTGATGTCCAGGCGCGAGCCGCCAAACATCCGGGTGACGTCGCCGGTGCGGACATACTCGCCATCTGCATCCCGCGTCTTGAGGTGGATGTCATCGTGGGTGAAGCGCACCGCCTCGGCATACACGCCAGCTTCGAACCAGTGACCGAAGCTCTCGTCCCAGGTGGCGAACAGCCGCGGCTGGCGGCTGTAAGGCAGCGATTCCTCGGTGAGGGTGTAATCGGTCAGCTGCCATTCGTCGGCCATGATGCCGGCGGTCCAGCTGCGGCCGGTGCCGTACAGGCCAGCCGTGCTCTGCATGTTGGAGGCAGTGATGCCGTTCAGTCGGTTGGAAAAATCCTCGACGTAGCGCTCGTCGCTGACCCAGGCCAGGTTGGCGCGGGCCTGCCAGTTCTTGTCGATGTTGTGGTAGCCATTGAACGACAGACTGCCGCGATCACGGTCGCGCAGGGAGTCGTTTGGCAGATATGTCGTTTCCAGCTGGCCGCGGCCGCCGGAGTACAGGTAGCGGAATTCATTGTCGAGCATGAGCCCGCGCTTGCTCATGTAGCGCGGGGTCAGGGTGTCATCGTAGTTCGGCGCCAGATTGAAGTAGATCGGCTGCGCGTAATCAAAGCCATTGCGTCCCGACAGGCTCAGCTTTGGATAAAGCAGGCCGGTCATGCGGCGGTCGTCGATCGGGAACTTGAAATAAGGCATGTACAGCACGGGCAGCTTGCCCACGCGTAGCACGGCATTGCGGGCGGTGCCGAAGCCTTCGTCATTGTCGACGTCGATCTGCGGCGCCACCAGCTTCCAGACCGGCTGCGAGGGATCGCAGGTGGTGTAGCTGGAATGGTGCATCTGCCCGGTCGACCCCTGCAGGTCGACCGAGTCGGCCGAGCCGTTGCCACGGCGGGAGACCAATTGGTAACGGATGTCGCTGATCTTGTGCGAGTCCGTTTCCTGATTGCCCTCTGCGCGCTCGGCGACCATGCGGATCGACGAATCCGAATAACGGACATTGCCTTCGGCGATGTAATTGCCGCTTTCGGTATCCAGGCGCAGGCTGTCGGCGCCCATGAATTGGTCGCCACGCTTGAGCAGCACATTGCCCTGGTATTGCGGTACGGCGCTGGTGCCAGTGAGCTCGTTGCCCTCGATGTCGGTGGGCAGCTGCTCGCGGTTGGCTGCGGCGGAGGGGTCCGCCGGCGGTGCCTCGTCAAAGGCGGGGAGCGTGTCGGTTGCCGGGCACAGGCCCCAGTTCACCGGCTTATCGTCGGCCCAGGCGGGCAGGCAGATGGCAATGCCCAGGGGCAGGGGGAGCAGGCGGAGAGCTTTGCGCACGCGGTTCGCATTCGGGGGGAAAACGGCCGCTAGCTTGCCGCATCGCCCGCGAGGGGGCAATGAAAGCCTGCCGGACGGGCCGGGTGGGGTTCATCCATCAACGGCTTGCGAGCAGTTCCTGGACGTGGGCGACACTGCATTCGCGCAGGGCCTGCAGGTCGTAGCCGCCTTCCAGCATCGATACCACACGGCCACTGCCATGGCGGTCGGCGAGCCTGGCCAGCTCGCTGGTCAGCCAGCCGAAATCCTCGGTTTCGACCATCAGGTCAGCCTGCGGATCGCGCATGTGGGCATCGAAACCGGCCGAAATGAACAGCAACTGCGGTCGGAACGCCTCGATCTGCGGCAGCATCTCGTCGGCCCAGGTGTTGCGGAAGCGGAAGCCGCCGCTGCCCGGCGGCAGCAGGATGTTGCAGATATTGCCGACCCCGCGCTCGCGCATGTTGCCCGAATACGGGAACAGGCCCGACTGGTGAGTGCTGTAGTAGGCGATCTTGGGGTCGGTCTCGAAGATGGCCTGGGTGCCATTGCCGTGGTGTACGTCGAAATCGACGATGGCGATGCGCTCCAGGCCGTACTTGTCGCGGGCGTAGGCTGCTGCCACGGCGATGTTGTTGAACAGGCAGAAGCCCATCGCGGTATCGGCGGTGGCGTGGTGACCTGGCGGTCGTACCGCACAGAACACGTGCTTGTTGCCTTCTTCCAGCATCACCGCGTCGACTGCGGCGACGCCGGCACCGGCCGCATGCAGGGCCGCGCTGGCCGAGCCGGGCGAGCTGAAGGTGTCCAGGTCGATGCGCCTCAGCGGCGCGGTCTGCACCTGCAGCACCGAATCGATCAGCTCGCGGGTATGCACCCGGGCCAGTTCGCCAAGCTTGGCAGGCGGTGCGTTGCGCCATTCCAACTGGTCCGGGAACTCGGCGCGCAGGGCTGAGATGACGGCGTGTAGACGTTCCGGCGACTCGGGGTGGTCGATGCCGGGGTCGTGTTCAAGGCAGGCAGGGTGGGTGAATACCAGCATGGCCGCACTGTAACCGTCGACGCCGCGCACTGCGCGGCGTCGTATGGGAGGAGAGGATCAGCCGTGACGGCGTTCGTGGTTCCACAGTACTTCGCCATGGCCGCCGGCCCGGGCAAGCACGCGGGACAACACGAACAACAAGTCGGACAGGCGGTTCAGGTAGCGCACCGCTTCGGCTCGGATGTCTTCAACGCGGGCCAAGGCCACGGTTTCACGCTCGGCACGGCGGACGATGGTGCGGGCCAGGTGGCAACGTGCCGCGCCCTCACCACCGGCTGGCAGGATGAAATCCTTCAACGGCGGCAGGTCGTCGTTGTAGCGGTCCAGGTGCTGCTCCAGCGCGTCGATGTCGGCGCCGTGGATGGCGGCGTGGCCGGGGATGCACAGCTCGCCACCGAGGTCGAACAACTGGTGCTGGATGGTGGTCAGCAACGTGCGCACGTCCTCGGGCAGGTCCACGGCCAACAGCACACCAATGGCGGAGTTGGCCTCGTCGACGGTGCCGTAGGCGTTGACCCGCAGCGAATCCTTGCCGGTGCGGCTGCCATCACCCAGGCCGGTGCTGCCATCGTCGCCGGTGCGGGTGTAGATCTTGGAAAGGCGGTTACCCATTGCCTGGCGTGCCCTTAGTGGGCAACGCGGCCAGCGGCCGGCTGCTTGCTGACGGCTTCAGCCACAACCTGCACCAGCGCGGCAGCGCCGATGTACATGGCGGCGCTCTGCATGTACGGCAGCAGCCAGTCGCTGTAGTTCTTGGCCCAACCGGCGAAGGTCGGCTCGGCGACCGAGGCGCTGATCCAATAGAAGCTGCCTTGGGCGATCAGGTGGCACAGCGCGACCGAACCGATCACGGTGGCGGCCAGCATGGCCAGCGACTTGAGGTTGGCGCTGCGGTAGTAGCGACGCAGCAGCATGCCGCCGGTCCACATCGCGAAGTAGGCCGGGATCAGCATCCAGTAAGCGGCCGACACGCAATAGTGCTGCCAGAAGCTCATGCCCTGGTTGGAGATCACGACCCAGTCAACCACCACCGCCAGGCCCATCAGCAGCGGGAACGCCCAGCGGGTCCAGGTGCGCAGGTAGAAGCCGCCAATGAAGAACACCGCCCACGAGGCGTCCGGAACCGGTGCGAAGTGGTTGAGGCGGGTGCCGGCCATCAGCAGCACGAGCAGGGACAGGATGATGGCGCGTTGGGCGTTGGCGGTCATGGTGGCGGTTTCCGTTAATCAGACGGCCATTCTAGCCGCAGTGGGGGTGAACCGGCGGTTGCGCTGCGGCACGGGGCGGCGACCGGGCGGGTGAAGCCCCGTTATCATTGGCCCATGAGCAAGAACCATGACGTAGTGATCGTCGGTGGCGGGCTGGTTGGTGCCAGCCTGGCCATCGCATTGGACCGGCTGGGGCTGGATGTAGGGCTGGTCGAGGCGACCCCGGGCGGCGCGCTGCCGGCGGTGTTCGACCAGCGCAACCTCAGTTTTGCCGCCGCCACGATCAATGCGCTGAGCGCGCTGGGGGTGATGCAGAAGCTGACCAACCCCGGCGGCCCGATCCGCCGCATCCACGTCAGCCGTGCCGGCGATTTCGGCCGGGTGCTGATGCAGGCGGCCGATTACGGGCGTGAGGCGTTCGGACAGGTGGTGGTGGCGCGCGACTTTGGCGACGCGCTGGAAGCACGCCTGGGCGAGTTGCAGCAGCTGACCCGCTACCGCCCGGCGAAGTTTGTCGGCCTGGGGGCGTGCAGCGATGGCCGCCGCGAGGTGCTCATTGCCGAAGACGCTGGCGAACAGCGCCTGCAGGCCCGGCTGGTGGTTGGCGCCGATGGCACCCGCAGCGCGGTTCGGCAGGCGCTGGGGATCGAGGTCAGCGAACACGATTACCAGCAGACCCTGTTCGTGGCGCGGCTGCGCGCGGCCAAGGCACCGGACGGCTGCGCCTATGAGCGCTTCACCGATACCGGCCCGACCGCATTGCTACCGCGTGGCGACCGCCACTACGGCGTGGTCCACGGCGTCGCTCGCGAAGAGGCTGATGCGGTGATGGCACTGGACGACGCGGCGTGGCTGGCGCGGCTGCAGGACGCGGTGGGCTGGCGCGCCGGGCGGTTGCTGGAAAGCGGCCCGCGCAGCGCCTATCCGCTGATCCAGGTATTGGCACAGAAGCTGGTTGGCGAACGCGCGCTGCTGCTGGGCAATGCCGCGCAGACCATCCATCCGCTGGGTGCGCAGGGCTTCAACCTCGGTCTGCGCGATGCGCTGACCCTGGCCGAGCTGATTGGCGACGCCGCACAGGACCCGGGGAGTGAGGATCTGCTGCAGGCCTATGTGGCGCGACGCGGCCCGGACCGCGAGCAGACGTTGGCGTTCTCCGATGGGCTTGCCCGTTTGACCAGCAATGCCACGCCGCTGATACGGCCGCTGCGCAGTCTGGGGTTTGTCGCTGCGGCGCAAGCGCCGGCCGTGCAGTCCTTCCTGGTCGGTGGCGCGATGGGCTTCCGCGGGCAGGTGCCCGAGCTGTGCAGGAGTGAAGCGCGATGAGCCGGCGCGGACAGTGGGATGCGGTAATCGTCGGCGGTGGCGTGGTTGGTGCGGCGTGTGCGCTGGCGCTGGCCGGGGAAGGTCTGCAGGTAGCGATGGTGGAAGGCCGCGAGCCACCGCCGTGGTCGCCACAGCAGCCGGACCTGCGGGTGTTCGCGTTTGCCGCCGATAACGCTGCCTTGCTGGAATCGCTGGGCGTGTGGAAGCAGGTGGATCAGGCCCGTGCCCGCGCGTATCGGCGTATGCGGGTGTGGGATGCCGGTGGTGGTGGCGATCTGACCTTCGATGCCGACACGCTTGGCCGCCGCGAGCTGGGCTGGATCGTCGAGAACGGCCTGCTGGTGGATCGGCTGTGGGCCGCATTGCCGGCTGCCGGGGTGCAGTTGTATTGCCCGGCGCGGGTGGAAGCGATGGAGCAGGACGCGCAGGGCGTGCGCCTGCGCCTGGATGATGGCCGCCGGGTCGAGGCCTCGATCGCGATTGCCGCCGATGGCGCCGAATCCACCCTGCGCACCTTGGCAGGCCTGGATGTCAGCCGACATGATTACGGCCAACGCGGCGTGGTCGCCTATGTGGACAGCGCGCTGCCGAACGAAGACACCGCCTGGCAGCGTTTCCTCGATACCGGCCCGTTGGCGGTGCTGCCGTTCGACCGCAACCGCAGCTCCATTGTCTGGACCTTGCCGGATGCCGAGGCCGAGCGGGTGCTGGCCCTGGATGAGGACAGCTTCAATCGTGAGCTGACCAATGCATTTGCCGGGCGCTTGGGCGAGATGCGTTTGGTCTCGGCGCGCGCTGCGTTCCCGCTGCGCCGGCAATTGGCCACCGCCTATGTGGCGGGGCGCGTACTGACCCTGGGTGATGCCGCACATGTGGTGCATCCGCTGGCCGGGCAGGGTGTGAACCTGGGCCTGCGCGATGTCGCCGGTCTGCGTGATCTTGTGCGCGAAGCCAGGCAGCGTCGGCAGGACTGGAGCTCACCACATCGCCTGCAGCGCTGGGCGCGTACCCGCCGCAGCGAGAACACGGTGGCTGCTTACAGTTTCGATGCGATCAACAAGGTGTTCTCCAACGACGAGATGCACCTGACCCTGGCGCGTGGCGCGCTATTGGGTCTGGCGGGCAAGATGCCGCCATTGATGTCGATGTTCTGGAAGCGCGCCTCCGGCCTGTAGGCAAGGTAGTGCCGAGCCATGTTCGGCAAGAGGCTTTACCAGCAATCCCAATGTAGTGGGGGGGGGGGGGGGGGGGGGGCGGGGGGGGGGGGGGGCCCGCCGCCGGCCGGGGGGGCGGCGCCGG